>DASYGC010000140.1:0-6525 GCA_036000225.1 Ktedonobacterales bacterium
GCGGTGTGGATGATCTTCCTCGCCTTTTTCTTGCTCATGCGCGCCTGGTACCTCATCCCGCTGGTGGGGCTGGTGAGTCTGGCACCGGCCGCCCGGCCGCTGCGCCGCTTCGCACTCACGCTGACGGCCACGCTCCAGCTCAACGCGCTCTTTCTCTCGCGCTCGCCGCCGTTCGGTGGACCGCCGCCGTGGGCCATCCTGCTGATCCTGGGCATTCCGCTGGTCGTGCTGGTCGTCGAGTTGCGCCGCACGGAAGTGGACTGGCGCGCCACCGCGCAGCAGGGCGTGGCACTGCTGCGCGAGCGATTACGCTGGGCCGCGCCCGCGCCCGCACCCTGAGCGCGATGGCGCTGAGCCGCGGCATCTCCCTGCGCGCGCTCAGTCCGCCACGCGGATCGCGCCGATCGCCCCCACGCGCACGCGCGCTGGCCAGAGCGTCCGATCGTCGTACACGGCCGCCGCGAAATGGGTGCGCCAGATCACCGCGCGCGTCAGCCGCGCACCGCGCAGATCGGTGGCTTCCAGGTGGGCGCACCGCAATTGCGCGCCATGTAGACACGCCTCGCGCAGATTGGCGCCCCGCAGGTCGGCGAAGCGCAGATCGGCCTCCATCAGCGCCGCCCGCTCGAAGATCGCGCCCTCGGCGGCGGCGTTGTAGAGAACCGTGCGATAGAGGATAGCATCGGTCAGATCGGCGTTGCCCAGGATGGCCGCATTGAGATGCGTCTCGATCAGCGCCGCGTTGGTGAGCATCGCCTCGCGCAGGTTGGCGCGCTGCAGGCCAGCATCATGGAGCACGGCGCGGCTCAGGTTGGCGCCGCACAGATTGGCCCGCGTACCGTTCGCCCCGCGCAGATTCGCGCCCTGCAGCCGCGCGCGCTGGAGATCGGCATCGGCCAGTGTGGCGCCCGCCAGGTCGGCATCGCGCAGGTTCGCATCGCGCAGGATGGCCCAGCGCAGATTGGTCTCGCAGAGTACGGCATTGCGCAGATCGGCGCCACGTAGGTCCAGCCCGCTCAGGTCCATGTGGGAAAGGGTCAGCCCCTGGAGATTGGCGCGGCGCAGATCGAGCTGGCGCAGGTTGACCTGACGAAGATTGGCCTGGCGCAGATCGACGGGAACGGGAAAAACCGGGCGTGGCTCGATCATCTGGGGGACAATGCGCCGCAGATCGGCGAGAATCTCGCTGAGCATCGGTTGAATGGGAAAATGGTTGGCGGTGGTCAGGTATTCCGGCTCGTTACCCTCGATGAACAGCTTGTGCGCCAGCACGACATCATCGGTCGGCAGCGTCTCCACCGGGTGCACGCAGAGGTCCATGACCGCGACGCCGCGATCGAAGACGCGCACGAAGCCGGGGCCCCGCGGAATGCGATAGACCCGATGCTCGTGCCCTGGGCTGCTGACCTCCAGAAAGCCGTGGTCCATCAGTTGGAGATATTCGCGCGCCGTCAACAGCTCCTGGAGGAGGCTGTGCGCCCGCTGGTTGGCGTCATTCTGCGTGCTCTCGGCGAGTTCCATCGCTCAGCCGCCCACGCCATGCCACGCGCGCATGGTCCATGTGCCGCCTTGTGGCTGTCTCATCTTACTGCCTGACTTCGGCTCCTGGTGGGCCAGCTCTGGCGCCCCCCTACGACCTGCGATTGTCCTCAAGTTGCGTGCCAGTTTTGGGCATGCGCCTCAACGTGCCACAGCGACGCTCTGGGTGAGGGTGCGCGCGATGACCGCGCGCTCTGGGTAGTCGGAGAAGACGCCATCGACGCCCCAGCTGAGCAACTGGCGCAGCGGCACGAGACGATTGGCCGTCCAGACGTGGATGCGCAACCCGTTGTCGTGCGCGCGCTCGACCAGGGAGGGAGTCACCAGGCTCATCGCGGGATGCACCGCTTGCGCGCCCATCGCCAGCGCGGGCGCCAGCGGATCGCGCTGGCGCCACTCGCGCGCGCCGTGCAGCGTCGCGGCGCGCAGCCAGGGCAGGCGCTGCTTCAGGTGCGCCACCGCCGGCAGATCAAACGACGAGACTAGCACCCGCTGCCGTCCGCCGGCATCCAGCGCGGAGAGTGCCGGTTCCAGCGCTTCGGCGGTGGCCAGCGCGGCCCTGAGGGTCTCCGCTTTGACCTCCAGATTGACCTGCCGCCCGCGTGCCGCGCAGAGTGCCAGCGTCTCATCGAGGGTCGGGATGCTCTGCCCCAGCCCGGCGTTCAGCGCGCGTAGGTCCGCCAGCGTTTGGCTGGCCACCACCCCCCGGCCGTTGGTGGTGCGATTGAGCGTGCCGTCGTGGATAATCACCAGCGCGCCATCCGCCGTGCGCCGCACATCACATTCGATGGCGTCGGCGCCCAGGTCGAACGCGAGCTGGAACGCGAGCAGGGTATTTTCCGGCGCGTAGGCCCGCGCGCCGCGGTGCGCGAAGACCAGCGGTCTGGCGCCGAATGCGTTGCCCGCGCGCGCCTGATCGGTCATCTCAGTGGTCGTCCGTAAAGGTCGTCAGCGCCTGGAGTTCGTCGTCAGAGAGCGCCACATGCACAATATCGTCGGCCACCGCGGTGATGGCCGCCACCGGCAGCAGCACGTGGTGACGCAGCAGCCCCCGGCGCACTACCAGGGCTGTGACGCGCTGAGTCGCGCTATCCAGCAAGATGCGCTCGACCTCGCCGATGCGCTCGTGCGGCTCCTGGCGCCACACGGGGGTGTTTTCGGCGATGGCCCCCGCGGCCGGCGGCTCGACATGTGTGGTCGCGCTGGGAGCTGGATAGGGCGCTCCACCCAGTCCGAATTCAGAGGAGGCGTAGGCGAGCAGCGCAGCGGGATCTAAGTGTGGCTGACCCTCAGCGTCCACCGGCGTGTCCACCGAGGTGTCGTGTTGTTGGTCGAACAGCGGCATCCGCTTGAACGTGTCAGAGGCGCACGCCAGGCGCACGCCATCGCGCGCCGCGGCGCGCACCAGGCTAAACGGCACCACCCGTTCGCGCGGCTTCTCCCAGCCACCAGGGGCCAGCAAATTGCCAGACTCCACCAGGCCGGGATCAACGACAATGCTCACCACTTTGTCGCTGGGACCATCCATCACGACCCGTGTGAGTGTCCCGACGCGCTCGTCGTCGCTGGCGAATACGGGGGTACCGAAATGCAGATCTGCGAGCATGACTTCTCTTTTCACCTGGTAGGCGTGGACCGAAGATCCGTGGGCACGAGCGCGTGCACCGAGCGTGCCACCCACGTGCGCGGCTTCATCTAGTTAGTGCCTGCGCCGTCGTGCCCGCTGCCGCGCCTTCACCCGCTCATAGGCCTCGTCGGCGGAAGGGGGAGGCGGCGTTTTGCCGTTCGCGCGTGGCGCGGCCGCTTTGACGGCGGTCCGCTGGGGCGCCGTGGTCTTGACGGCGCTGGCCAAAGGGCGCTTGGCCTTAGTCACCGGCGCGGTCATGGCCAGGCGCTGGCGCCCAGCGTGACGTGTCGCGCCGGCGCTGCCGTTGGCCGCGCCGGTGACGGTGCCTGACGTGGCGCCCTGGTTGCGCGCCGCGTTGCGCTGGCTGGCCGGGCGCAGGAAATCACGCGGGATCACGTTGAAGCGGAAGAGCAGCCAGACAAACAGGGCAATGAGCACAAAATAGATCAGTGAGAAGTTAGTCAATCCACCCACGACCCAGGTGTTCGCGGGAAAGAGGGTCTGGCGGGCCGTCAAACTGATCTTGAGCTGGTTGAACACCAGCGCCAGGCCGAATTCCAGCAGTTGGGATCCCAGGAAATAAATCAGCATGCCGAAGATGAGCTTGCCCATCTGGGACTTCGGTCGAATATCCCAGCGGGCCCAGCCGGTCGGCGGTGTCACATTGGTGGTAGTGCCGTTCGCGCCGCGCTTTGTGTCGAGCGAGGAGCTATCCACTATCGGTTGGCGCGGCAGCAACACCTGCCCGAGCCGTCCCATCCAGCCGCCGAACCCCGTCTGGCCGGCCGGCATGTCGTCCCGGTTCGTGCCGGTCGTGTTATTCGCCTGTTCCCGTACCTTTGCCATGCCGATTTTCTCCCGCCGAGACGCTACCCACGCCCAAAGTGTGGCGCGGAATTATGCGCTGATTCAAGTATAGCCCACGCGCGCGCCCCTGGCTAGCACAGCCGCGATTGGCACGCGTCCCGCGCGGAACAAAACGCCCGGAACACCAGTGGTGTTCCGGGCGCGAGATGGGCGATCAGGGCGTACCAGATGTCCTGAGGCCTGGCGAACCTACTTGGCCGGCTTCTTGGCAGGGGTATGCGCGGCGGTATGGGTCGCGTGATGCCCCTTATGCTTGGCCGTCACCGCATCGTTGAGTTCCTTGCCCGGTGTGAACTTGACGCGCTTGCGTGCGGGCACCTGAATCTTCTCGCGCGTCTGCGGGTTGACGCCGGTGCGGGCCGCGGTCTCGCGCACGGAGAAGGCGCCAAACCCGACCATGCGTACGTCGTCGCCGCCCTCCAGGCTCTCGCGGATGGTCTCCAGGGCAGCGTTGATGAGATCAGTTGTCTCTTTGACGCTCTTGCCGGCCTTGGTGGCCACGCGCTTAATGAGCTCCTGCTTGCCAATGGTTCCCACTGTGTTCTCCTTCTCGTGACAGATCACCCTCATCGGGTTGTCTGCCGCTGCTCCTCGCGGCGAAGCCTCGCATCGAAGCCCCGCGCGAAGCTTCACGCGGTGAGGTCTTGGTCAACACCGCCACGCGAAGTGTAGCATGCACCTGGCCTCGCGACAACCGGACACCACGAACCCAGGCGTGGAGCGGGTTCATACAAGGCAAGCCACAACAGGCGGGCGAATAAGCGCGAAACCAGTGCTAGAGCCACTTCACACCAGACGAGCTCTCATTCAATCCTGGCGAATAGCGGGTTTTCGATCGGTGCTAGAACAAATGATTTGGTATGGTACTATATGGCTACCAAAACCCCGCGATTTCCTGGGTTTGCGGCTGAGTCAACCGCAAAATACCTGTGTAGCAACCGGAAGCTCCCTTGCCACTGGAGGCATGCTGACCGAGATCCAGTCGAGCGGTCGTCACGCCACCTGATGGCCCTGTGCGCTTCCGGTTGATCGGAATTTCAGCGCGTCTGGCACGCTCATTCGCCGCTGGGTGGCTCGTCAAACGCATGTGCGAAGACCGGATACGCGGCCGCTACCTGACGCTGGACGTTGGGTGGCAGCGGCAAAAAGGTCCCCTGCGCTTCGGCGATGATCGCCTCCGGCGCATCGACCGGTGCGAGTTTCGCGCATGCGACTAGCGCGCGTGGCCGCGAGGAAACCAGGCGCGCCGACACCCGTAGCTCGCGGTTGATCGGCGCGACACGGCGATAGCGCACTTCGAGCCGCCCGGTCATCAGCCAACGCCCCTCCAGCGTGCCGATGCGTTCCAGGGTCTCATCGAGCAAGGTAGCTACGATTCCGCCATGGATGACACCAGGGAAGCCCTGATAGCGCGCGTCAGCGGTGAATTCGGCCACGACCTCCTCCCCTTCCTGGTGGAACACCAGGCCCAGGCCACTGCGGTTGCGCGCGCCACAGACGTAGCAGAGCTGATAATCCGTGCGATCGTTCAAGCGATCGCGCGTAGCTGGCGTGGCCGGCACGGGCGGATGCTGGTTCGTATCGAGCGAATCGCCCACGCGCTTCTGGTCTCCTGCCATGCTGTTTCTCCCGTTCATGGAGCGACTTACCGGACCGGGGGGTCGAGAGGCTCAGCGATCGCGGCCGCCAGATTCGCGGCGACCTCCGCGCGCCGGCGCGCTTTCTCCAGCACGGACAACAGTGCGGCCTCCGCATCCACCGCGAGGCTATTGGCCAGCACCAGGGTCACGTAGAGGACGTCGCCCAGTTCGTCGGCCACGCTGGCCGCGGCTTCGCCTGGCTTGAGCGCCTTCTGCCCCGTCCGCTGGTTCACCGCGCGCGCCAGCTCGCCACACTCCTCGAACAGGCGGGCCAGATTCGCCAGCGGCGGCCAGTAGCCACCCAGTGCCTGGATGCTGGCATCTACCGCCGCCTGCGCCGCCTTCAGATTGAGTTCCGCGCCCTCAGATTGCTCGCTCACGCGGTACCTCCTCGGGCGCCCTCACACGGCGCCGCCCTCATGGCAGCGCCACGCGCGTCGCGCCGTCAGATGCATCCGCCTCAGCCGCCGGCTCGATACACACCAGACCATCGCGCGCCAGCCCCAGCACAATACCACGCAGCCAGGCAAGGTCGCTTGGCGTCCAATCGGGCTTGATTTGCGGACCCAGCTCGCGTAGGCTCAGCGTCTCGCCGGCCGTCAGCGCGCGCAATGCGGCGAGCACGCGTCCTCGGAAATAGCGCGAGGAACTGGTGAAGGGGACGGCGGCCTGACCCTTGCGCGGTGCGCGCTTTCCCTCGGGCATCACCGCCTGCCTGGACGATCCCGTCGTCATACCGGGTAGCGCGGTGTAGTCGCCGGCAGTCTCGGCCACACGCCGCGCCGTGCTTGCCGCGGGGGCAATCGCTTCTGCGGCGCGGACGTCGCGCAGGCGGGTGAGCGCATCGCCCGA
>DASYGC010000141.1:0-4291 GCA_036000225.1 Ktedonobacterales bacterium
TCTGTTGTTCGCCATCCTGTTCGATCGCCACGTCGGTGGGCGGAGCGCAGCCAGTGTACTGGCTGGCGCGAGCTGGCATTTCGCTATGGACCATCGGGCCTTCTCCTGTATTTGTCACGTCCGCGCACGTAATGTGCGGCGCGCGCTCGACTCACCTGGCGGATCAGTCCCAGCGACCTGGCGCGCCGTCGCATGATCGTCTTCGCGAGGAGCAGGCAGATCCGTGCGCTGAGTGGATCCCGCTGCCACCTCGCTCCCGGCCACCGGCTGCCGCGGTGGCGCGGTGAGGTCAGATATGGGAATCACGATGGTGATCGTTGTCCCGCCAGTGGCGTTCCGCTTGATCGTGAGTTCGGATCCAATCCGCCGGGCGCGCTCGCGCATGCTGGCAAGCCCCAGGTGGCCATCACGTAGCAGTCCGGCATAGTCTATCGGCAAGGCGATGCCAGCGCCATCGTCCATGACCGTGAGCAGCAGTTGGGACGGTGCGTGACCACGCGGGTGGCGCCCAGATGCGCACGCGGTATCGCCCTCCGCGAGGCACACCTCGATACCGTGCGCCTGGGCATGCCGGCTGGCATTGCGCATGCCTTCCTGCGCGATGCGATAGACATGGAGTTGGGAGTCCGCGTTGAGCCGTTGCACCAGGCGCTCGGCCGCTGGCGTGCAGGTGACGCTGATACAGCCATCGCTTCCAATTGCCAGGTCTTCTCCCAGTGTCTCAATCGCCGCCGGCAAGCCCAGCGACTCGAGCAAGGCGGGGTACAGTCCAGCGCACAGATCGCGCAATTTGCGCTCGGAGGTGGCCGCGGCTTCCGCCAGTTGCTCCAGTTCATCGCACAGGCGCCGCGAAGTGGCAGTGTTGGCCGGGTCGGATTCGATCAAGGTGGCGATTTTGGCGGCGCAATAGCGACTATGCCGGCTGACATAGAGTAAGTCCTGCATGGCGTCGTCGTGCAGCTCACGGGCCAGCGCGGCGCGCTGGCGTTCATCGGTGTTTACGATTTCACGCAACAACAACCGCTGTTCCGCGCGTGCCGTTTCAAGCTGGTCAGTGGAACGCCGTAGCTGCGCCAGGGTGGTATGCAGACCGCCCACCAGAAGCGCATTCTCCAGCGCGGTAGCTGCCTGGTGGGCCACCGTTGCCAGCAGGACGCGATCTTCGGAACGCAGTGGTCCGCCGCCGCGCTTCGTCCCAATGAGCAAGAGTGCGCTGATTTCCCCGTCATGGCCAGTTCGGATGGGCACCAGGGCGGCACACCCAGGACACGGATTGAGGAGCAGAGGGAACCGCTCCGAACGCTGGAGTGTCGCGACATCGAGCACGGCCAGATGTTGGACAATGGTGCGCAGGGTGTCCGGCGCGGCATAGGCGCGTCGCGCATGCAGGTCTTCTGGTTCGACCAAGCGCAGCACCCCGGGATCCAGGCCGCCGGGCAACAACAACAGTGCCGCGCCGCTCAGATTCAGGGTCTCACAGAGATCATTCAATAACGTGTCGGCTACCTCGGCGCGATCGCGCACGGTTGCCAGCGACCGGCTGAACCGCTGCAGAGTCGGACCGAGCTCGTAGTAGTCGCGAAAGAACACGGTATCCACGAAGCGCTGAATCCACGCGCGCATGGGCGCGAAGGTGGTTGCGGCGATGATGGCAAGCGAAATCGAGAGCAGGGCCGTCAACGAACTGATCGACACACCTTCGAGTGTCGTGGCGATGAGCGACAGCGCGGCATAGCAGCCCAGTAACAGCAGGCCGAGGACGACGTAGACACTGAATCGGTCAATCACCGCCACCAGACTCACGGTGCGCCAACGGATGGAAGCGAAGCCGACGGCAAGCGGCAGGCACAGCAGGGTGAAGGATGTCTGCTGAAAGGAGATCAGCATCGGATGCAGGAACATGCGGGGAAGGACATTGAGGCCAAGCAGTGGGATAAAGGTGAGTGCCGCGCCGATCCAGACGACCAGTATCGGTGCCCGAATCTCGGATTCCTTGCGCCGCAGGAAGGTGCGCGCCAGCACCACCAGTCCCGCCAGCAGACCGAAAGCGATCCCAGCACAGATACTGACGACACCGACCGCTGCCAGCCAGCCACGCGTGGGGAGCAGCGCGATGTAGAGCACCGCCGCGACCAGTGGCACTCCCGGCCCTAGCTGGTGGACCACGCGCAGCCAGCGCGCGACCAGCGGAGGTGGCGGGGGCTGGCGATTGGGGAAGGCGAGGCAGAAGCGCAGAAACAAGGCTGGGCCCAGCCCATTCGCGGCGGCTTCAATGACCATGCCCCAGATGTTGTGCCGCTCGAAGGCGGCATCGGCCCCAACGATGACCGCCGAGGTAAGCAGCAACAGGGCGAAGATGCGAACGAGGGTATCGCGGGGGTTGATCGCGAATGCGAGAATCGCGCCAACGAACAGGGTCACCGCCACGACGGACACTGGCAGCAACGGCGCCTGCGAGTTGACGACGACCACTACCGCAAAAGACGTCAGGCCATGCGAATTGGCGGCGGCAACCGAAAGCAGCCTGGGAAGCATGGTAAACCTCGCGCGCTCACGCCACGGGCGCGTTTGCGGACCGTGGATAGAGGAGTGCCTGCCGGCGCTATCATAGGGCACCCGCAATTTAACGTCAAGACGCCAGGGACATGCGAGGCGTTCCCCAACAGGGTCAACTTTAGCGTTTCATCAGCTTGGTCGAGATGTCGGTGGTCGCAGGATTCTGACGGCAAACGCAATCAGGCGGGCGCGAGAAGGCGAGCCGCTGACGCAGCCAAGTGAGTTGACACTTCGAAGGTTGCTGGGGTACAATCCGCGTGTCAAATCGGTAGACGGTGTATGGCTTGACGCCGGCGTAGCTCAGTGGTAGAGCAACGGTTTCGTAAACCGTAGGTCAAGGGTTCGAATCCCCTCGCCGGCTCCCTCACGAACTCAGGATTTACCTGAGTTCGTTGTTTTGTTCACGAGATCGGTATGCCGCGTAAGGTACGCCAGTTGCGGGACGATTCGCGCCGCGATGGCTTTCCGTGTGATCGAGATGCGCGCCTGGGATGGATGTGCTAGTGAGATTGGCATACGCTCGGTAGGCGTGTTATGCTGTTCTCGTCGTTCGGCTGTGCGCTTCCCCACTTGCCATGGCCGTTAGAGTGTCACGACATCAGGGTGCGGCCCGCTCCGCGTCACCGCGTCACCGCGCGGGTTTATCCATTTTTGTGCCATGTTGTGAAACTCACCGATGTATGCATCGAGGCGTGAATCGTGCGATACGCAATTTTGTCGGATGTACATGGCAACCTGGATGCTCTCCATGCGGTTTTCCAGGACATCGATGCGGTGAATCGTCGTTCGGCCCAACGCATCGGGCAGATCTGGTTCCTGGGTGATGCGGTGGGCTATGGCCCCCAGCCCAGTGAATGCGTTCGGCTCATTCGGGCACGCTGCACCATTTGTATCGCGGGCAATCACGACTGGGCCGCGGTGCGCAAAATTGACCTCGAAGATTTCAGCAAGACCGCGGCGGACTCGGCCACGTGGACACAGCAACGGTTAGGGTCCGCGGATCACACCTATCTCGCGTCGTTGCCGGAGACTGCTCCAATCGGCAATTTCACGCTGGCCCACGGCAGTCCCGTCAATCCCATCTGGGAGTATCTGACGACACCAGACGCCGCTGAGATCAGCTTCCAGTTCTTCGATTCATTGTACTGTGTGGTGGGTCATACGCATTTGCCCACGATCTTCGTTCAGCCAATCACCGATCATCTGACGCCACGTAAATTTGCCAGGCAGGCATTCGACCGCACCGCGGCTCTGACCATGGCGATGCCTGGGGGACCGTCACGTATCAGTCTGGAGTCCGGCGAAATGGCGATGACGGCTAGTCGCGCGGCGGTGAATGTCGCGTGCGAGCGCTGGACGCCCGCCCCCGGCTTGTGCATGATTCCGCCAACTCACCGCGCGATCATTAATCCCGGGAGTGTCGGTCAACCACGCGATGGTGACAATCGGGCATCCTACGTCATCTATGACAGCGAACTCGGTTTCGAATTTCGCCGTGTGCCCTACAACATTCAAGAGACTCAGCGCAAGATTCGCGAGCAGCGGCTACCTGAATTGCTCGCCGAGCGGCTGTTTGCCGCCAACTGACGGGCCCATTCGCGCACCACGGGCGCGACCTGCCAGTGCGTAGCCAGCGGATGGGCTCGTTCGCGCGTGCTGTCCGATAGGTGATCCGCGCGCTGAGAGTCGCGTAGGCAGTGGCGACGCCCCCATACCTAGCGATGCCCGAGCGATT
>DASYGC010000142.1:0-3798 GCA_036000225.1 Ktedonobacterales bacterium
GCACGACGCCAAATACGGGAGCCCGGTGCGGATCACTGTAGTAGGCGGCTTCGCCAGGATCGAACCAATCGAAGAGCGGGCCGTCCTGGGGGCGCAACGCGCGAGCGCGGTGGCGCGCCTGCGCCAGGGTCAGCCGTGACGGGGCGGTGCGCGCGAGCGCCACTTCGCGCGTGATGCCCGGCGGCAGCGGGGCATCCACCGGCAGCGCCCGCGCCGCCGCGACGCGTGCCAGCAGCGCGGGACGCACGGCGGCGGGCACTTCCGCACGCCACAGGCGTACCACGCCAAGCGCGGTTGCGGCCTGGAAGAGTTCCCAGTGGGACGCGCCGTCGGCCGCGGCGACGGTGGCGTCTGGCGGCAGATCGTTGTCGCCCGGCGCGAGGGGTGGCACGCGCAGGCCCCAGACCGCCGCGACGTGCAGGCGGAGCAGGGTCAGATTGTCGGTGTTTGCCAGTTCAGCCATCGGCGCGGGGCTGCAGTAGACTGAAGCTGTTGCCGTACAGGTCTTCGAAGGTGGCTTCGATGCCATACGGTTGGTCTTCCGGTGGACTGGTGAACCGCACGCCACGTCCGGCCAGGACTTCGTACTCCAGACGACAGTCGTGGGTGAAGAAGACCCAGGTGGTGCCCTGGCCGATGTGGGCTTCGCGCACGCCACGCTCGGCCTCGCCCATCCAGTCACCTGGCTGTTGCAGCACGATTTCGAGGTCGCGCTGATCAAAGGGCGCGACGGTCAGCCAGCGCATGGACCCCAGCATGACATCAGACCGCTTCTCCAGGCCAAGCTTGTCCACATAGAAGGCCAGCGCCTCGTCTTGATCGCGCACATAGATGGTCACCCGCCCCAGGCGTGTCAGCACGGTGTGGTCCTCTCGTTGGCCGGGCCGCCAGGTCAGCGGCGGCACGTACGCGTAGCAGTGTACCCCATCGATGGAGACACTGCCGCCGCTGGGTTGTGGTCTTGCGCGCGGCGCCGCGTTTGACGCCGCGGGCCGCGCGCGGCTATAATCCAGAGGTTCAAGTCATCGTCGACGCCACGTGCCGGGCACGAGATGGGCGTCTTTTTGTGTGTGCGGAAGGCCAGGCGGATGCCCAAGCTCTACGGCTGGGTGCGCGAGGTGGTGCCCGAGAGTCCTGCCGATCTGGCGGGGCTGCAACCGGGCGATTTGCTCCAGACGATCAACGGACGGGCAGTGCGCGACCTGGTGGATTACCAGTTTTATGCGTCCGAAGAGGAGCTGCTGCTGGGTATCGAGCGCAATGGACGTGCTCTCGAGGTGCTGCTGGGCAAGGCGGCTGATGAGGATGCGGGCCTGCGGTTCGGCGAGGAGCCGGCGCCGTTCATCCGGCAGTGCGCCAACAAGTGCGTGTTCTGCTTCATCAAGGGGCTACCCGAGCGGCATCAGCCGGCACGTGGGCTGCCGCTGGGCATGCGCGAGTCGCTCTACATCAAGGACGACGACTATCGCTACAGCTTCCTGTTCGGCAATTTCATCACGCTGACCAATCTGAAAGAGAAAGACTGGCAGCGGCTGGAGGAGCAGCGGCTCAGCCCGTTGTACGTCTCGGTGCACACGACCAATCCTGAGCTGCGACGCAAGATGGTGGATGGGCCACGGGCGGGGGATGTGCTCGAGCACATCCAACGGCTGGCGGCGCTGCACATCACCTGCCACACGCAACTGGTGCTCTGCCCACCGATCAACGATGGCGAGGAACTGGAGCGCAGCATTGGCGATCTGGCGGCGTTGCGCCCGACGGTGGCGTCGATCTCGGCGGTGCCGGTGGGGCTGACCAAGTACAACAACATGCTGAAAGTGGGCGATCTGCCGCCGATGCGCCCGTACACGGTGCGCGAGGCGCTGGAGGTGGTCGCGCGGGTGGAACGCTGGCAGCGTCAGTTCCAGGCGGAGTTGGGCGAGCCGTTTGTCTACCTCTCGGACGAGTGGTATTACCTGACGCGGCGCCCGTTCCCGCGCGCCAGCCACTATGGCGGCTACGCGCAGATCGAGAACGGTGTGGGGATGACGCGCTTTCTGCTGGATGCGTGGCAGCGAACGCGACGCCAACTGCCCGCCACCGTAGGCGCGCCGCGCCGGCTGGGCCTTGTGACGAGCACGATGGCCGAGCCGGTGCTGCGCACGCTCGTGCGCGATCTACGGCGCGTTGGCGGGCTGGAGGTGCGCCTGCTGCCGGTGGTCAATCGCTTCTTTGGGCCGACCACTACCGTCGCGGGCCTGCTCTGCGGGCAGGATGCGCTGGACGCGGTGCTGACGAGCTGCGCGGATTTCACGCCCGACGATCTGGTGCTGCTGCCACGCGTGATGCTCGATAATGCGGGCGCGCGCTTCCTGGACGACATGGCGGTCGAGGAGTTCCGTGCGCAGCTGACGCCACGGGTGGCGTTCGCGAAGACGGCGGAGGAGATCGTGGCGGCGGTCGGCAGCCTGGCGGGCGCGCCGGTGGCGGTGTGAGGGAGATCGTCGCGATTTGGCAGCAGTTGAAATCGCGACGCCCTAAGAAATGGCGAGGGATGCGCCGGTGCATTGATCTAACAGCCGGCTTCAGATGGCTTCTCCGCGCTGGCATTTAGTCCGCTGTCGCACCGGAACGGGTGCGACTGGACAGCGCGGCCACGACAAGCGGGATGAGCGCGAGCCAGCCCAGCGCCAAACCAATGGCGGCGACCAGGCCGGCGGGATACGCCGAGGGGGTGCCGACGCCCGTGGTGGGTCCGGCGGCAATGATGGTGGCGATGCCCGCCGCGGTCAGCGCCACGGTGCCGCTGGCCAGCGCGAGCCAGACGGCGGCCCAGGCGCAGAGGCGGCCCGTGACCGGCAGACGCCAGACGGCATAGAGCAGCAGCACGGCGCCGCCGAGCAGCAGGATCGGCGCGGCGGAGGGCACCATCAGGGGGTCGAGGAGCGCCGGACCCGGCGGGAGATGCACGAAAGCGGCGCCCAACCCCTGATTCGATGAGATGCCCAGGCAGGCGCCGCCGATGAGGGTGCTCGATCCACAGGGGTAGACGGCCCAGGGCAGGAACTGAAAGGCGATGGCCCAGACGATCAGACCAGCGGTGAGGGTGGCGGCACCAGCGGCGACCAGGCCGGCACGCGCGCGCACGGCAGTGGGGGTGCCCGCGGGCAACGGCGTGCGGGGCTTGCCCACGCCGAAGGGGAGCCAGGCTTGCGCGCGACGCTGGCGCAACGCGGCGCGCAGCAGGGGGATGGCGGCTAGCCAGCCGGCGATGAGTGCAAGTGGCGCGAGGATGGCGCCAATGCTCAGTGCCCCACCGGTGCGCGCGATGTCGCCAAGCAGCACGGCGGCGACCCATCCCAGCGCCAGAGTCATGAGTAAGAGCCAGAGCGCGAAGGCGAGGGCGGCGATGGCGCGGAAATGGCGCGACCACAGCCAGGGGATGATGAGAAGGCCAGTGACGGTGAGCGCGGCCCAGACCACGGGAGAGACGCCAGGACCTGGCGAACCAACGTCCTCCACGAGGTTGATCGGATAGAGATAGCCCACATTGATGGTGGACACAATGGCCCACGGCGCCCAGGTGGTGTAGAGGATGAGTATCGAGGCGAGCAGCGCCAGCCAGCGCCAGCGGGCCGCCCAGTGTGGCGCCGCGACCGGTGCGCTGGGCGCGTTCGCCCCGTTGGCCGGGGTCGGATGCGCTGCCGTCATCGGGATGGCTCCTCTGCGGTAACGCGACCGATCAGGTCGCGGGTTCGACTTGATTGCGTGTTGGAATACCCACCGTGTGCTGGGGGGTACAACAGGCGGCAGGGGGCG
>DASYGC010000143.1:0-5280 GCA_036000225.1 Ktedonobacterales bacterium
TTGATCGATGGGCGCAATCTGTTCGACCCGCGCGAACTGGCGCGCCTGGGCTTCCACGCCCGCGGCATCGGCCGCCCCGGCGACCAGTCCGCGGCTGCCGCGGGCCTGAACGGCCACCACGCCCCCACCCTGGCGTCACCCCGCCCCGCCGCGGAAGGCGCCACCAACGCGGGACGGCGCGCCGTCCGCGCGCGACAGAACGGCAAGCGATAGGACTCCTACCAGAGGCGCTCACTCAGTTTGGTGAGGACAGGCGGCAGCAAAGGCGCAGGTGTGCCGGCTCACTGGTCAGTAGCTGGCTCGCGGACGCACCTGACGAACCGCGGAGCGCCAGAGGTCGCCTTATGCCCAGACAAGCGTCTTGCGCTTGGCTTCCAGCCACTGCTGGTGTCTGGTCCGCATGCTACCCGCCCAGGCGGGAGCGTTGTCATCGGTTGTGGAGGCATAGGCGCGAAGCAGCCTTGCCATTTTAATGGCGTCTTGCAGGGTCATCAGCCGTGGGAGCGCGGCGGATGGCGCTAGGCGACACTCGCGTGCTTGACCGTGGCGCCAGCGCGCCATACACTGTTAACAATGACCGCGGACACGAGATGTCACGCGTGAGACGAAGGAGGCCGCGATGGGCGTGCAGGTGCATCCGTTGACGCTGCTGTGGTCGGTGATCGTCTCGCTGGCAACCTACTTGTGCGCATGCTGGCTGGTGGTCATGGCGCACCGCCGCTCGCTGGTGTGCTGGAGTATCGGCCTCTTTGGGATCGCCGCGGTCTATCTGCGCGCCCCTTCGCGCGCGCTGGTGGCCGCGCACGCGCTGCTGCCCGCGCTGCTGGTGGCGGGTGTCGGTTACATCTGTCTCTACCTGACCCACCCCATGCCGCTCGTCGGGCTGGACCAGCAGCCCACCGCGCGGCTGACCCTGGTGGGGCTGCTGTTCCTGGCCATTGCCACCGTCGAAGTGGGGCGCATGTTTGGCGATCTACGCTTCCCGCTGTGGGGCGAGGCCCGCGTGCTGGTGTGCGTACAACGCTTCCGCGCGCTGGGTGGGCTGATCCACTTCACTCCCGCTGGCCGCGCGTTCCTGCGCGAGCGGTTCGGCGCCACACCGCGCGAATTCGTGCGGGCGGTCGGCTGATGGCGGATGCCACAGACGCGGCGCTGGTGACGATCACCCTCGCCGGCGCGGCCACTCTGGACGAAGGTTCGCACGCGGAGTCAGGATTGTTTGGTCTGACCGAAGCGACAATCCGCCGCGTCGTGAACCTGACGCTGGCGCGGACTGGCATCACCCAGCCCGTCGAGCTGAGTATTGTCGTAACGGATGACGCTGAGCTGCGCCACCTGAATCGCGCCTATCGCGACCACGACGAGATCACCGACGTGCTGTCGTTTCCCCTGTTGGATGCGCCGCTGGTGCGCGCGCCGGCCGATCAGCTCTGGGGCGCGGCGCAGGGCGAGGATGAGGAATCCGCCGCCAGGAGCACCCAGCGGGCGTTGCCCGTGCCCGTCCCAGAACGCGCCGCTGGCGCGGCGAATGAGGTACGAACGCGGCCACACGACCCAACCAGCGCGCCGGTGGACCGCGCGAACGACGACGAGGACGACGAGACATTTGTCTTCCACGTGCCACCCAATGCGCCACCGCACCTGGGCGACATCGTGATCGCCCGCGGCGCCACCGCGCGCCAGGCGGCGCAAGCGGGGCACGCTGCCCACTGGGAGTTGGGCTATCTCGTGGCCCACGGTGTGCTGCATCTCATTGGCTATGATGACCACACCGAGTCCGGCTATGCGGCGATGGTATCCCATCAGGAAGCGGTGCTCCAGCAAGCGGAAATCAGCCGGCACTAGCGGGCCCGTGGGACGCGGCCCCAAACACCTCAGCACGAATCGAGCGCATCGTGAAGGCACCACCCACACCAGGCATGCGTGGCTCGCTGGCCGCGTTTCTCATGGCATTCGTCTATGCCGCTCACGGTCTCGTCTACGCGATCCGCACCCAGCGCAATGCGCGCGTGCATGCGTTCATCGGGACCTGTGCCATCGCCCTGGGGATCGCCCTGCGTATCTCAGCGGTGGAATTCGCCATGGTGTTTGTGGCCATCACCGGCGTTTTTATCGCGGAGATGTTCAATACGGTCGCCGAAGCGTGCGTTGATCTTGCCACCGATCAGTTTCATCCCCTGGCGCGCATCGCCAAAGATGTGGCCGCCGGCGCGGTGCTGCTCAACGCCATCCTCTCGGTGGTGATCGGCCTTTTCGTGTTCATGCCCCATCTGTGGCCGGTGCTGCTCATCGTGTGGACGCGGATCGCGCACGGGCGCTAGCGCACACTACACGAAGTACAGGCCGGCGGCCACATCCATCAACTGCGCCGTCATGAGCGCCGGTGCGCCGAAATAGCGCACGGAGGAGAGCATCAGCCGCAGGATATCGCGGGGCTGGCTGGCGCGAAAGACCCGATTGCCGTGGGTATAATAGCGATCGACTAGATAGGCGAAAGCCGCTTCGTTGAATTCGACGCCCATTTCCGCGCTGGTGCGGCGGAAGATCTCATGGAAAGCGTCCGCCGAAGGATCGGGCACCTCGACCTTGCACGGCAGCCGGCGCAGAAAGGCCTCGTCGACCAGATCGCGTGGGGTCAGATTGGTGGCGAACACCAGCATGCTGGTGAAGGGCAGCGCCACCTGGCGACCCGTGGCGAGGGTCAGATAATCGATTCCCGTCTCCAGCGGCACGATCCAACGGTTGAGCAGATGATCCGGTGGATAGGCCTGGCGTCCAAAATCGTCCACCAGCAATACGCCGCCCGCCGCCTTCACCTGGATCGGGCTGTCGTAGAAGCGCTGGCGCTCGTTCCAGGTCAAGTCGAGCTGGTCGAGGCGCAGTTCGCCGCCCACCTGCACAAACGGCACCTGGCACAGGGCCCAGCGGTCGTCGAAACGGGCGTTGGGCAGCGCATCGACGGGCAAGGGACGGTGCACGCTGGAGTCGAACACGCGGAAGACATGGCCATCCACTTCCACGGCATAGGGCACGAGCATTTCGCCGCCCAGGATGCGCGCGATGGCGGCCGCGATGGCCGTCTTACCATTGCCCGGGTTGCCATAAATAAAGATCGGGCCACCACTCTCCACCCCCAGGCCCACGCGATCGACGATCTCGTCGGCGAGCACCAGGTGCGCCAGCCGGCGCCAGACGTGGTCGCGCCCGGGGAAGCGACGCGCGCTCACCTGTTCCTTCAGGCCGCGGACATAGCTGTTCAACGAGACGGGCGCCGGCCCGGCGTAGCCGTTGCGCTCGCTGATGAGGTGGGCGCGATGAGCGCCGCGCTCGGTGGCCCGCAGGATCATTCCCGCCGCGCCGATCATGGCGGCGCCGCCGCCCACCGGCTCGATGAGGTTCTCGCGGCGCAACGCGCCAATGATGGGTTCCACCACCCCTGCCAGCGGCAGGTGCAGGTGCTCGGCCAGATCATTGCCCGTCACAGTGCCCAGTGTGGCGACTACCTTGAGCGCATGCTCCTCGAGGAAGGCCGGATCCAGATCGGTCTCTTCGAGCGTGGTCGGCCGTGGTGGCAGGCTCAGCGGTGGCGCCTGGTTTGGTCCACTCGATCCGGGTTTCGCGACCATACGCACCGCCAGCGGCAGGCTGGGACTGCCGGGCAGCGGCGGGCGCGCTGGCTGCGCGCTGCCCGCCGCCGGACTCGGCGGTTGACCGGCGCCATAGGGGGCCGAACGCATCGGGTACACCTCGTTGGAACCTGCCACGGAGATCTCCATTCCTTCACACGCCACATCGCACGCCACATTGCACGCCACATCGAGTGCCAGGGCTTCGCGGGTGACCTCCAGTATAGAGCCTCTGGCAAGCTACGGGAAGCCATCCAGCCAGACGGGCTATCCTCGCGCGCACGTCCAGTGCGTGGACTGGCGCCTACAGATCGGCCAGCGGACGCGCCGTGCGCATGTCGCGGTTGAGCGTTGCCACCACAGCCAGCAGCAGCATGCCGGCGCAGACGCAGATGATCGTCGCGAGCACACCCGCGCGCTGCAGCAGCAGGCCCATCAGCGCCAGCCCGAGCGAGTCGCAGGCGAAGAACAGCGGGCGCATGGCTCCCGTCACGCGACCCCACAGGGCATTGGGAATGACCGCCAGGCGATAGCTGACCTGGGCCACATCATAGGTCTCATCGGCCACCCAGAACAGCGCCAGCAGCGCGCCCAATGCCAACGGTGATGGCATGAGAGCAAACAGGGGTAGGAGCAGCGCCATCGCCCAGAACGCGCCCACCATGATCTGCCCCAGCCGCAACCGTTTGTGCGCCTGGGCGCCGACCAGCCCACCCAGCAGCCCACCCACTCCTCCGATGCTGAGCATCAGGCCGATGGCGAACGGCGTGGTGTGGCGCTGCTGGGCGACGACCAGCAGCAGCAGCGTCAATCCTGACGTGGCCAGAACCAGTCCACTGTGGAGCAGGGCGAAGGCGCGCAACACTGGCTGGCGCCAGAGCCAGACTAATCCCGTGGGCATCTCGCGCCACCATCTACGCGCTCGCGACTCCCGCGACGGGACCTGCGACGAGCCAGCTGTGAACCGTGCCCGCGCGGGTACGCGCAACCAGCACAGCGCGAGCATCGATGCCGCGTACGAGATGGCGTCCACCGCGAATGGAAGCACGCGCCCCACGCCAAAGAGCGCGCCGCCAAGCGACGGCCCAACCAGCGTCACCACGCCGTCCGTCACCGAATCCCGCGCTGTGGCCGCGGGAAGCTGGGTCGTCGCGACCAACCCCGGCAACACCGCGCCCTCCTCCAGCGAGAAGAAGACGAAGAGTGCGCCTTCGAGTAGCGACACCACGTACACCTGCGTCATGCTCAGGTGTCCCAGCGCGGCGGCCAGTGGTATGCTGCCCAGGGCCAACGCGCGGCCAGCGTCACAGACGATCATCGTCAGTTTGCGGTTCCAGCGGTCTATGAGCACACCGGCGGGCAGACCGAGCACCATGTAGGCCAGCGAGCGTAGCGCTCCCGCAAAACCGGCCTGAGCGGGCGAATGGGTCAGCGCCAGGATCAGCAGCGGCAGCGCCAGCGACGATGCCGAACTGCCCGCCGACGAGACCGCCTGGCTGCCCCACAGCAGCAGATAGTCGCGATTGCGCCACAGCGGCGTCGGGCGTGTGGCAGCCCGCGTCACCAGCGGCGCTGCTTCATTGTCAGAGATTGCCATACACTTCCACTTCCTTCAATTGACCGTCCCCGCGCATGGCACAGAGACGATCAGCAT
>DASYGC010000144.1:0-4126 GCA_036000225.1 Ktedonobacterales bacterium
CGCCGCCTGCGCCAGACCCACCTCAACGGCCCGGCTGATCTGGTCATCGAAGTGATCTCGCCCGAAAGCGTCAAGCGCGACCGCGAGCAGAAATTCAGCGAGTATCAGCAGGCCGGTATTCCTGAATACTGGCTGATAGACGACAACAATCAACAGGCCGATTTCTACCAGTTGGACGCGCAGGGCGCCTATCAACGTGTGGCGCCAGACGCGCAGGGCATCTACCACAGACCGACCGTTCCCGGCTTCTGGCTGAACATCGCCTGGCTCTGGCAGGAGCCGCTGCCAGCTGTCGATGAGGCACTGCTGGATATCATGGGCCAGACGTACGCCAACTACCTCCGCGAGCAGATGCGGCGACGCGGATTGTAATAATACTTTCGGATGATTGATGCCGCTTCGTAGGAGCGTCCGGTGGACGTCCGGACCCACGATGAGCAAGACTTCATCCGCAAGGCGGGGAACACCTGTGCCTACAGATGCCTCTCCAGCCACTGCTGCTCGATATCCAGCGCCTGCTCTTTGCTCGTATCGTTGTGCGGCTCATGGAAGCCCCCATCAATCTCGTGCCGCTCTTTGTCCACCGAGGCCGGCACGTGCTCGAAAAAGGTCTTGCTACCCGAGGGCGGCACCAGGCGATCGGCGGTGCCGTGCACGATGAGCAGCGGCAGTGTCCAGCTGGCGGCGCCCGCCTGCGTGCGCCGGATCGCGCTAGTGAGCTCGGTGCTCAGCCTGGCCGTTCCCTTGCTCTGCACCAGGGGATCGGTGCGGTAGGCCGTCACCACCTCGCTGTCGCGCGAGATGGCGGTCACGTCGAGCCCGCTATCCAGGCTGAACGCCGGCATCACGCGCGAGATGACACTGCCCAGCGCCAGTTTGACCGGTGAGATGCCCGGCTGCGTCAGCAACGGCGCCGAGGCGATCACGCCGCGCAGGCCCTCGGGGTGTTGCTCCACATATTCGAGGACGATCAGACCGCCCATGCTGTGGCCCATCAGGAAGAGGGGAAGGCCCGCCTGCTGCTCGCTCACCAGGCGCACGAAGGCGCCCAGGTCGTCGCGGTATTCGGACCAGGCGTTGATATGGCCGCGCTGGCCGGGCGAGCGTCCGTGCCCGCGGTGATCGTTGGCATACACCGCATAGCCGGTGGGCACCAGGCGATTGACGACGTTCATGAAGCGTCCGCCATGCTCGCCAAAACCGTGAGCGATCATCAGCGCCGCCCGTGGCGTCCCCTCAGGCAGCCAGCGCTGAAACGCGATATCCACGTCCCCGGCTCCACGAAACGTGCCCGTGCTGTGCTCCATGTTCGCGCCTCCTGTACCACTCTGTTGCCATACTGACGCGCTGTTGGGGTCGCCCCACACCGAACCCATACGCCCCGGCCAGTGGCGCCATTCTACCACCAGGCGGGCTACAGGGTGAGGATAGGAGAGTGGGCTCTGTCTCGATGACGTGCGCCCTTCATCGAGTCGGCGGCAGCCCAAGCACCCGTCTCAGTCGCACAGCGCGCATCAGACTCGTCGCCGGCTCTTGCTCAGCGCCTTACGCGAAAAGCTGAGCGCCAGACCACGGCGCTCGGCGAACTGCTGGAACAGGCGATAGAACCGCTCGCGATCGGCCAGCGTGATCACCGCGACCGCGTCGGCGGACTCCAGTGGATAAGGGTAGCCGTTGCCGGCGATGACCTCGGCGCGCACGGCATCCAGCACGGCATCGAGCAGTCCGGCTTCGAGCATCCAGCGGGGGAATTCGAGCCGCGCCGGCGGGCGGTCGAGCGCGGCCTGGAAGTAAACGAAGCCGATGCCCTCCTTGTGCGCGCCATAGCTCTCGGCCAGCAGATCGCCGCGCGCGGAGAAGAAGGCGGGACTGCGATCGCCCCAGGCCAGTGCGCCGCCCCAGAGCAGCGCGTCGTGCACGCCGTGGGGCGGGGGCAGCGCGGCGCTGGATGGCGCGCGGTCGTCGAGCGCCAGGCGGCGCAACATGCCCACCAGATCGCGCGCATAGCTGGTATCAATGTAGGCCACCAGCGGCACACGGCAGCGCGTGGAGGCGTCCAGCAGGCTGCGCGCGGCGGCGAGGTACGCCGCGCGGTAGGGCGGCGACATCTTCAGCGCGAACGAGACGATCAGGCTGCCATCGAGAAAGCCGACCACCAGGTCATTGGCCGCACCACGTCCGGTTTCGCGCCGCTGGGCGTGGTGCTCCATGCGGGCGACCAGCGTGCGCGCTTCGAGCTGAAAGCGCCGCAGGTGCACTGCCTCTTCGGAAGCGAGTTGCCCGGTGCCGCCGCGCGCCTCCTCATCTGCCAGCTCATCAGGTGCGCCGGCCGCGTCGCTGGGATCGCCCAGCAGATCATCAGGGGTGAGCAGTTCGACGGTAATATCTTTGAGATACGGCGCGGGCGGCCGGTGTGGATTCTCGAAGAGCCCCGCCTGCACCAGCGCCACCGGCACCGACACATCGCGCCAGGGGAGCAACTGGCTGCCATCGACGGCGAAGGTCGTCACCCCGCGCAGCCCCTCGGCCCAGGTGCGCGATTCCGCGTGGTGCGCGAAGGCGCGCCCGAACGGCAGCACCGGCGGCCCCTGCTCGCCGCGCGCGCGCCACCGATCGTACTCGGCGGTGGGCAGCGCGCCGGCGGACTCGCCGGCCATCAGATCGCGCTGGGCGGCGGCGATCGCCGCCGCCGTGGGATAGCGCGCGCCAAGCGTCGCCAGCGCGGCGCGATAGGCGGCCAGCCGGCGCTCCTGCGCATCCTGAAATCCGGCAAAGCGTCCGGCTTTGGCCTCGAACTCGGCCAGCAACCGTGGGGTAGAGAGCATGGATCAGTTCTCCCATCACCATCAGGTTTCCGCGTTTCGCGCCGACATTCTTGCTATCCTAGTCCGCCTCTGCGGACTTCGCGGCGGAACGCCTTTAGGCGCGGTTTCAACCGCCCGCGTCCTGGTGTCACATCACTCCGGCAAGTGCTCGCGAATGCGCGCGCAGAGCGCCACATACCGCTCCGTGCTCAACTGGCGCACCGGAGCCGGCACGGCATAGTGGTCGGGATAGTCGGGATCCTCAAAGACCAGCGTATCGAAGGCGCGCGCCGCCGCTTTCCTCCCCATTCTAGCCCATAGAAAGCGGGTTCGTGGCAGACGCCCAGTGTGACGCATCGCGGTGGTGGCGCGCAAGTGGCATGGATCATGCGGGCATGGGTACCGTCTGAAGCAGTGGACCATTGGATCAGCCAGAGGAGATAAGCATGCCACAAACCACACTCGACCGGGTGTCCGGCCAGGTAAGTGACCAGACGCGTTCGATGATGCAGCGCGGCCGCCAGCAGATGCAACGCGGTCGCCAGCAGATGCAGCGCGCCCGCCAGGCGTTCCAGGCGGGCGCGCAGCCAACGTTGGGTCAGCGCCTGCGCGGCGCGAATCGGCGCGCGAACTGGCGGGTGCCCGCGCGGGTCGCCTGGCATGCTGGCCGGCTGGTCGGCCAGGTGCAGGGGGCGCGCACGCTGGCGCCGCACGCCGCACGCGGCTGGTGGGTCGGCGTGGCCGGGCGCGGGGGCACCCGCACCCAGCAACTGGGACGCATGGCGCGTTGGGCGGGTATCACGTTCGTCGGCACCCGCATCGCGTCGCGAGCCTGGCCCACGCTGCGCGATCTGCGCCAGTCCACCCAGCGGGGCCGTCCCACGCGGGCGGGTCGTGGCCGGGCGCAGGGCATCCTGGCCACGCAGGTGCCGGCCATCGGGGTGCCGGCCACCACGGCGCTCCAGAACACCCAGCGCACCTGGCGCCGGCTGCGCCGCTCGCAACTCGCGGCCGTGCTCCAACCCACTCCAGTCCGCACCACGCCGCCATGGCTCTGGCCCGCGCTGCTGAGCCTGGGATTCGCGCTAGGGGTGCTCGTGGGCTACAGCTTTACGCCAGGCGCTGGCTCCGTCAATGTCTGGCTGCGCCAGCGGCGCGACGTGCCCGACGCGCCCGATGCGCGTTTCTCCGACGCCTGATGACCACCGCTCCGTCGCGCGCGCCAGTGGCCACATGATGACATGACCATTGGGGCGATGCCGGCGGGGCGATGCGCCCTGTGGGCGCGCGCGGAGGGGCGACGCGACGGTTGTCGCGTCGCC
>DASYGC010000145.1:0-4486 GCA_036000225.1 Ktedonobacterales bacterium
TGGGTAGAGGTGACCGGAGCTGGCCGGGGTTGACCGGAGCTGGCCGGGGTTGACCGGAGCTGGCCGGAGCTGGCCGGAGCTGGCCGGAGCTGGCCGGAGCTGGCCGCTCACGCCTCGTCAGGCTGGAAGATCTGCTCGATAGGCAGGCCAAAGAGTTGGGCGATCTTGAAGGCCAGCGGCAGGCTGGGATCGTACTTGCCCGTCTCCAGCGCGTTCACTGTTTGCCGCGAGACTTGCAGACGATCGGCCAGTTCGGCCTGCGACCAGTCGCGCTCGGCGCGCAGCACGTGCAGCCGGTTCTTCATCGGTATCTCCACGCGGCCACCGCCCCTCCGATGCCCCACAGCGCGACCATCAGTGGCATGACCCAGATCCAGCTGATGTGCGGAAAGCCAACGTTCTCGAGAAAGCCATAGGAGAACGTCAGGATGGCGCTGGCGCCGAAGCCAAAGCCGATGGCGTGCAGCTGGATGCGCTGCTGCAATTCATCCATCCGCCCGAGAGAGCGCATGAAGGCCCACAGCGCGAAGCACACCGGCACCACCGGCGCCAGCGCCACTGGAATGCGCCAGGGGGCGTGGGGATTGGCGTTCAGGATCGTGATGGACACGATCAGCACGATGCTGTAGGCGACCATCGCCGATCCGAACTCGATGAGATAGGCTCTTGCGGCTTTATTCATGGTGCTATGCGGCGCGGAGACTCAGGGGTGAGGGCGCGCCGCGTCTCCTTTCACTGCTACGAACAAGTGGGCACTCGCTGGGGCTGACCATTCGTGGGGAGGGTTCCAGAAAGCGCCTCCCCAGGCGCGACGACGCAATGGATCACGAGGCTCAGCGCGCCTACCCAGACGCCACTGCGCAATGGGCGGCCAGCGGCGTCGGATACGGCGTGGTGTCAGCGCGGCGGGTTGAAGCGCACGAGGAACGCGGCGAGGGCGGCGGCGAACATGATGATGGGGCCGCCCATGGCAAACATCGTGCCGATCACGGCGAGGGGTGTGCCCGAATGCGGCGTGCCGAGGCCAGTCGCGGCCCAGCCGCCAGCCAGCACGATCAGCACGATGCCGAGGAGGCACAACGCCAGTCCACTCCCGAGCAGGATGCCTGTGGTTCGACGCGACATGCTGACGCTCTCTTTCCTTCTCATTTGTGTGCTCGTCATGCTCCCGTACCTTCTTGCTGGGCGGGGTGCGCGAGTGTCGCCTGGCCAGGGCGCCCAGCCGTGTTGACCCCAGAAAGCCCACCGTCGATGTCAAGGATCCTTGACAGAGATGATTGTAAAGCATGATGGACAGAATGTCAAGGTCGCTTTACATTCATGTGGTGAATTGAGGATCAGACTGGCGCGCCAATACGAGGAAGCCCGCGGCCTGGTAGTTACTTGACCCACGACAAGTTCGGCCCGATGAGGAGTTCGGTCATGTTACTGCCCTGGTGTGGCCGGCGCCACGGCGGGGCAGCCATTCTGCCAGCTGGTGGGGATGGTGGGGAGGATATTGAGATTACAGGGCAATCTGGCGGCGCCCAGCACGAGAATCAACAGACCCAGCACATAGAGAAACGCCACAAATTTGTACAGGTTCACCGGGAACTCTCTGCCAGATATGCCGAATCCGATGGCGACGAGGATCGCGCTGATCAGGATGACGATCAAGGCACCGGCGGTATAGATGATCAGTCCCGCGTAGGTGATGTATCCCCCAGGTGCATAGAGGCCGATATTGAACATAGACAGACCTCCATCTCAGTGCGACGCGTGAAACAAACCATACGGCGCGCACGCAATCACCCGCTGGATTGCGCTGTCCCTGAGCCGCCGCTTGATCGGAAAAGGGACCTCGAAAAAGGGAACCTGAGCGGTGCGAACATTCTATACGCAACACAAGATTCCGTCAATCAGGCATTGCCAACCCGCCAACCGCGGCGCGGTGTGCGCAGATGGCGCCATCCGCGCGCCGATTTGACAGAGGGCATCGCGGCGTTGCACGCTGGCACACGCGGCCTGCCGCGATGCGCGAAGGCGAGGATATGACCAGTGCCGCCCATGCGCGGGTTGGTGAGGAAGGAGTTGGCGGTGCGCCCTGGACCAGACGAGTTGGACGCCGTGCGCGATGAGGCCACCGCGGCCATGGGCGCGTGGGGCGCGCCCGCTGGCGCGTGGCAGGTGGTGGGCGTGGTGCGGGGCAGCCTTGGCGCGGAGCTACGCCCGGTCGTCGCATTCGAGGATCAGCGCTACGTGGTGCGCCGCCAGCCGCCCGACCTACGCGAGGACGACGCGCACTTCCGCCACGCCTTCATGCGCCATCTGCGCGGTGAGGGGCTACCCGTGCCGCCGCTACGCGCGCGACCAAGCGGGGGCACCTACGCGGTGGTGGCCGGCGAGATTTACGAACTGCAAGCGTGGCTGGGCGGTGCGCCCTATGACCCTGATGGACCAGATACCACGCGCCAGATCGCCGCCGCCGCCACGACGCTGGGCGCGCTGCATCAGGCGTCGGCGGTCTACGCGGGCGAGCCATCGCGCTGGCCCGAGGGGCGTTCGCCCCAGGCCGTCGCCAGCGCCTATCTGGACCTGATCCAGCGCGCCGCGGCGCGCGACGACATCACCCCGGCGGTGGCCGCTGCCACCACGCGCATCGCCGAGAGCGCCGCCGAGCGCATCGCAGCGGCGAGCCAGGCGCTCGGCGTCGTGCCGGGGCCACCCGAGCTGCACATCCACGGCGACTACCAGCCGCGCAACCTGGCCTTCGGCGCCGATGACACCACGGCGGTATATGACTTCGACGCGGTCCACTGGGCGCGCCGGCTGGACGAGCTGGCCTATGCGCTGCTGGCGTTCACGGGTGTGCGCGAGCGGGCGGAGGGGCCGGCCGAGCCGCTGGCCGGCGACGGACTGGATATCTTGCGTGCCCACGCGTTCCTGCACGCCTACGGGCAGGTGGCGCCACCCGCCGAGGACGAGGCGCCGCTGCTGGGCGACGCCATCGCGCTGCTCTTCCCGGTGGTGGTCGCCAACGGCATCGCCGAGGACCTGATGTTCGCCGACGACTACGGCGGTCCACCGCCCGAGGCGGAGATCCTCCCCCGGCTGGAGTGGGCCGATGCCTTCTGGCTCTGGCTGGACCGCTATCGCGGGGTGCTGGCCGAGGCGTGGGCGGCGGCGGAGGGGTAGGGCACGCGATCAGCCGCTGGCGCACGTCGGCCAATGTTAGCTGGCGCCGTGAAGATCGAACCTCCAATCGGAAGCTCGTTTCTTGATCGCACCGCTGAATGCCAGATCGATTCCCTCAGCGCCGCCTTCGTCCGCGCGACCCGCTGCGTCGCTGCCCCTGACCCCCACCGCCGCTGCTCGGGCCACCGGTGCGTCGCGAATCCGCGCCAACGGGCTGGGCGGTGCGTGTGCCGCTGGCAGCGGAGGACGCCGGGCGCGCGGGTGTGGTCGTGCTGGACACGCGCGCGGCGCGTGGCGGGCCATCCACGGTGGGCACGCGCGGCCTGGTGGCGGCCGCGCGGGGTAGGGCACGCGCCGCTTCGAGTTGCGCGCCGCGCGCTTCGAGCAGGCGCACCAGCACGATGATGAACGTCAGCGCCGTCAGCACGTGGATGCCCGTGCACCACTCACAGATCTGGTGCAGGATATCCAGCTCGACGTAGACGAGATACAGCACGAAGGCCATGCCCACCACCGCCCAGCCGAAGTGCGCCCGGCGCAGCCACGACGGCTCCGCCTCTGCGCGCCACACCGCGCGCAGCGCCACCACCGCCAGTCCGCCGCTGACCACGAACCAGAGCAGGCCGGGGATGGTGATGGGGATGGCTGTCCCCAGCACGACGGAATACGCGCTCGAGGTGACGGCGGCACAGTTGATGATGCTGCTGGTGGTCGAGCAGAACAGTGGCACGTGCGCGTAGTGCACCGTGGTCAGGTAGACGGAAATGCCGATGCCCGCCAGGGCGATCACCAGCAGCGCCGTCAGTGCGCCCTCGCGCCACAACAGCCGGCCCAGCCGCGCGAGTGGGGTGTCATGCCGCTGATCTGCCACCATGGTCCGCTGTCCTTTGGGGTGCTCGTGTGCGATTGTTGGGAAGGTGGTTGACTGGGTGCGCGTCGGGCGCATCGTCTCGCCGATATCGTACACGATGGCCGCGCGCGCGTCGAGGCTGGCGGGATGATGCCTGTCGGGTGGAGCGATGCGCGCATGGTGTGCCGCCAGGCGGGTGCGAGAGAATCGGGCGCCGCTTGTGGCTGGCGATTGCTACAGCGTGCGGTTCGGGCGGCCCGCGAATTCGTACTTGTTGGCGAACATGCGGTTGCCGCTGTAGATATTGCGCCGGGCGAATGGCTCGGGAGTGTCGCGTATGAGGCGCGCCTGAACGTCGGGATTGTCGGGATGGAACGCGTGGAACCAGGGGTGCTCCAGGTGGTAGCGAGGCTCTAACACCCAGGAAGGACAGGGAACCCCATCGCGCAGGCAGAGCCATTC
>DASYGC010000146.1:0-5258 GCA_036000225.1 Ktedonobacterales bacterium
GCCAGCGGGCGCGGAGCCCGCGCGTGGGGTGGCGGACTTTGCCGCGGCGGCCGCGGCGGCGGGGGCACCCTCGCGCACGATGACGGTCGCGCGTCCGATGAAGAGTGACTCACCGCCAGGTGTCTCGCCCAGGGTCTCGAGCGCCAGAATGGCCATGCCATCGCCGCGGCTGGATTGGCGCAGGGTGGCCAGCCGTTGCCAGACGCTGACCTGGTCGCCGGCGCACAGCGGACGCGTGTACTCATACTCCTGCTCGCCGTGAAGCACCTGCATACGCTGCGGGTCGAGGCCGAACTCTGCCATCGGCACGCGAAAGCGCGTGATGAAGGTGGGCGTGGCCAGCGTCGCGGCGAAGCCTGCCTGGCGTGCCACCTCCGTCTCGCGGAACAGCGGATTGGGGTCCGCGATCGCCTCGGCGAACGCGCGGATATCGTCGGCCACAACGGTGTGTAGCTCGCGCGGGGTGGCGTGACCCACCAGGGCCGGATCCAGCGGCATGATTGCGCTCCTTTCCGCCATTGCGCTTCAGGACGTTTGGCGCATCGTACCCCAGTGGCGCCCGCCGATGCCAGAGCATGCCCGACCATGTGAAAACTCCCCCGCGGAGACGGCGGGGGAGTCTGGAATCCGGAACGTGATGGATGCGCGGTCAGTTGTAGCTGGGAGCGGCTCAGTCGTAGTGGATCGAGCCATCGGGCAACTGACCCAATTCGGCGCGCATGCTCTGAATCCGGTCCTGGTGACGCCCGTCGCGTAGGTCGCGCCGCGACCCGCCGTAAGGTCCGCGCCCGCGGCCCCAGGAATCGTGGCGAAAGCCCCACCAGCCGCCCAGCAAGCCGGGCAGGAAGAAGATGATCCACCAGAGATGCGGTGCGAGCACGAGCACCGCCACAACCGCGGCCAGGCCCGCCACTGCCATCACCGTGCGCTCGATGCTGGTGGATGGGCCGCGCGACGCGGTGGCGGGAGGCGCTGCCGGTTGCTGGGGGGCAAGTGCTTTGGCGCGTGCCTGTTGTTCGGTGCGGTAGCGCTCTAAAACCGAGTCGGCCAGATGCGCATCCATGTCCGGGCTCAATTCACGTCCGGCGGCGATGGCAGTCTGAATCTCATTGCGCAAGGCTTCGATGTCCGCCGGGTTCTCGCTATTCATCACGTCCCTCCCTCAAGGGTAATGTGTGCTTACATCGTGAACTACGTGGCACAGCCACCAGGGTTACGCATTGATGATCGTTGTGCCTACTCTCAATTATCCGCGCCCGATCCCGTGCGCGCCAGTGCCGGAGGTCATGTCCTGGTTTGGGCCACGGGATGCCTCAAGATATATCTTGAGATAGCTGTATTATACGCGCTACCGGTCGGGTCGTCCAGCCGCGTCCAGGATGCGGGCAGCGATGCGGAAAGCGATGTGGGCAGCAACGCGGGCAGTGCCGGGTCCGCACGTGCTATACTAGAGGGTGGTTGGCGTGCGATGGCAGGCCAATACAGGGGGGTCACCACGGTGGCCGCCCTTCCTGTTGTGCGCGTCTAGCCGCCGCGGAGTAGCTGTGAAGATCATTGTAGGACTGGGCAATCCCGGCGCGCGGTACGCCAATACGCGGCACAATGTCGGCTTCGATACGGTGGATGTCCTGGCCCAACGCCAGGGCTGGGCGTGGTCGGGCCGGCGCATGCACGCCGCGCTGGCTGAGGGACTGGTACAGAGTACGGCTGGAGCGGAGAAAATGCTGCTGGCCAAGCCGCAAACCTACATGAATGATAGCGGATTGGCGGTGGGTGAGCTGGTGCGATTCTACAAGCTCGACCTCCCTGAACTGCTGGTCGTGTGCGATGACCTCGATCTGCCGCTGGGGAAGATCCGGCTGCGTCCACGGGGCGCCGCTGGCGGTCAGCACGGCCTGGAGAGCATCATCCAGCATCTGGGTGGGCGCAGCGACTTCGCTCGGCTGCGCATTGGCATTGGCCGGCCAGAGCGGGGCCGCGAGGAGAACATTGACTTTCTGCTCAGCAAGCCGGAGCGCGACGAACAGATCGAGCTTCGCCTCGCGTGCGACCGCGCGGCTGATGCGTTGCTGGTCGCCGTCACCGAAGGGATCGAGGTGGCAATGAACCACTTCAACGGGCCTGGCGCGTAACGATTCTATCGCCCTCGGCGGGAGGTGAGCACACTCACTACAGCCGCGCATTTCGGAGGTCGCTGTGGCATTGCGTGGACTGCTGTCGCTGCTCGTGGATCGGCCGGAGTTGCGCCGGCTGCGCGAGCATCTCGCGCCTGGCGCCGCCGCGCCGGTCGTGTCAGGGGTGGCGGAATCCGCCAGACCGTATCTGGTGGCCAGCCTGGCCGCGAGCTTGAATCGGCCGCTGCTCTATGTCGTGCATGACGGTGAAGCGGCGGCCAATGTCGCCGAAGCCCTGCGCGGCGTGCTGGGTCACGACGTTGACGTGTGCTGCTACCCCGATCGCGATGCGCTGCCCTACGAACGACTGATGCCCGATCCGCTGGCCGTGCAAGGGCGGATGCACGCACTGACGCTGCTGATTCGCGCCACCAGGCCATTGATCGTCGTCTGCTCGGCGCGCGCCCTCACCCAGCCCGTCGTTCCCGCTGCCGAATTCGCCGCTGCTCTGCTGGAGTTGCGCGCGGGCCTGCGGGCCGAGCCCCGCATCCTGCTCGAACGGCTGGCGGCGTTGGGCTATGAGTTGGTGGCCGAAGTGGAGGCGCCGGGCCAGCTCAGCCACCGCGGCGGCATCATCGACCTGTTCCCACCCGCGCTCGTGCGCCCGGTCCGCCTGGAATTCTTTGGCGACGAGATCGACTCGATCCGCACTTTCGATCAAGAGACGCAGCGCTCGCTCAATCCGCTCGAGGTGGTGCTGGTTGGCCCCGCGCGCGAGGCGCTGACCACCCGTGGGCCGCAGGTGGCCGCCCATCTGGATCAGCTGAGCGTGATCGGGATGAACGTCGATGCGCGCGTGCGCTGGCAGAACGACCTGGACCTGTTGCGCGCGGGCCAGTCGTTCGAAGATATCGCGTTCTATCTGCCCTATCTGCATGAAGTCGCCTCGCCGCTGGACTATCTGCCCGCCGCTGGCGTGCTGGTGGTGCAGGACTATCCGGGCATTGAGCGGAGTGCACGCGCGCTGGCGGAGCAGGCCACCGAGGTCGGCGATCGGCTGGAGCGCGATGGCGAGAATCCTCCGGGCCTGCGACCCGCGCAGCTGCCATGGTCGGTGCTCGAACCGCAACTGGATCGGCGCGTGCAGGTGCGCTTTGCGGGGCTGAGCGCCGAAGAGACCCCCAACCCCGAACACCAGGGGACCGCGCTGGCCCCCGATCTCGTCACCGCCAGTTCCTACGGCGGCCGGCTGCGTGCCTTTGCGCAAGATGTCCGCCAGGCATTGACCCAGCGGCAGCGCGTCGTAGTCGTCAGCGCCCAGGCGCGCCGCCTGGCAGAGGTCTTCGGCGATGAGAGCCTGCTGGGCAAGGCGGGGACCGTCCACGTCGCTCCGCTCACCGATCTGCCCGAGCCGCCCGCGCCGGGCACCCTCTCGCTGGTGCACGGACGCTTCCCAGAGGGCTGGCACAGCCGTGCGCTGGCACTCTCGGTCTACACCGATGCCGAGGTGTTCGGCTGGTCGCGCCGGCATGGTGATCAGCGTCGCCCCAGTGGCACGCCCGCCTCTTTCCTGGCGGAACTGCGCCCTGGCGACCATATCGTCCACCAGGATCATGGCATCGGCCGCTTTGTGGGGCTGGTTCGGCTGACCAATAGCGGCGTCGAGCGTGAGTACCTGCACATTGCCTATGCCGGCACTGACAAACTCTACATCCCCACCGACCAGCTCGATCGCATCACTCGCTACATCGGTATGGGCGACGCCACGCCCGCGCTCAGCCGGCTGGGCAGCGCCGAGTGGGTGCGCGCCAAGCAGCACGCCAAGGAAAGCGCCACCGAGATCGCCGCCGATTTGTTGCGGCTCTATAGCGTGCGCGAGGCCGCCGAGGGGCATCCCTTCCCGCCGGATGATGAACAGCCCTGGCTCCAGGAACTCGAAGAAGGCTTTCCCTATGAGGAGACGCCCGATCAGCACCGTGCCATCGCCGAAGTCAAGGCGGATATGGAACGCGCCCGGCCGATGGACCGGCTGGTCTGCGGCGATGTTGGCTATGGCAAGACTGAGGTTGCTCTGCGTGCCGCCTTCAAGGCCGTGCTGGATCAGCGCCAGGTCGCCGTACTCGTCCCGACCACGATTCTTGCCTTGCAGCACTTCAACACCTTCAGCGAACGGCTCAAGCCCTATCCCGTGCGCATCGAGTTGCTGAGCCGCTTCCGCTCGGAGAAGGAGCAGAAGGAAGTGCTGGCCGATCTGGCGCTGGGCCGCGTTGATATCGTCATCGGCACGCATCGCCTGCTGCAGAAAGACGTGGTCTTCAACACGTTGGGCTTGCTCGTGATCGACGAGGAGCAGCGCTTCGGCGTCGCCCACAAAGAGCGGCTCAAGCAGCTGCGCACCGAAGTAGATGTCCTGACGCTGACGGCCACGCCGATCCCGCGCACGCTGCACATGGCGTTGATCGAAGTGCGCGACATGAGTGTGATCGAAACGCCACCGCACGAGCGCCTGCCGATCCGCACTTACATCCGCGAAAGCGAAGATGCCTTGATGCGCGAGGCGATCGTGCGCGAGATCGACCGTGGTGGCCAGGTATTCTTCGTGCATAACCGCGTCCAGGGCATTCAGGCCATCGCTCACCGGCTGCAAAAGCTGGTGCCTGAGGCACGCTTCGTGGTGGCGCACGGCCAGATGCCCGAAGACCAGCTCGAACATGTCATGCTGGACTTTGGCGCCGGGGAGTCGGATGTGCTGGTGTGTACGACGATCATCGAGAACGGGCTGGATATCCCCAACGCCAACACGATTATCGTCAACAACTCATCGCACTTTGGGCTGGCGCAACTCTATCAACTGCGCGGGCGCGTCGGGCGTGGATCGCACCAGGCCTACGCGTATTTTCTGTACAACAAGGATACCAAGCTGACGCCCATCCAGGAGAAACGGCTGCGCGCCATTTTCGAAGCCACCGAGCTGGGCGCTGGTTTCCGCATCGCCATGAAAGACCTGGAGATACGCGGCGCGGGCAACTTGCTGGGCGCTGAGCAATCGGGCTTCATGAACTCGGTCGGCTTCGAGATGTACACGCGGCTGCTGGCTGAGGCTATCGCCGAGCTGGAGGGCAAGCGCCCGGAGACGGTCCAGCG
>DASYGC010000147.1:0-1505 GCA_036000225.1 Ktedonobacterales bacterium
TTCATGGGCTGGCATATCCCCATCTGGCTGCGGCGACTGATTACGATGCTGCCCGCGCTGATCGTCATCGGCATCGGCGTGGACCCCACGCGCACGTTGGTACTGAGCCAGGTGGCGCTGAGCTTCGTGCTGCCGTTCGCCATCGTGCCGCTGCTCTACTTCACGGGCCGGCGCGACATCATGCGCGGCCTGGTCAATCGGCAGTCCACGCGCATCCTGGGCTGGAGCGTCGCGGGCGTCATCGTCGCGCTCAACATCGTGCTGCTCTTCACGACGTTTGCGCAGGGACACTAAGGAGAGGCGGCGGCCACAGCGCTTGGCACGCGGTAGAGCGAGAGGTCGCCCCACGTCGCGATCCAGGTGAGCTCGTGTTGCTGGAAGGTGAGATACGCGGGCACGGCGGCGGTCAGCACGTGGTTCTCATACTTATTTTCGAGAAAGCGGACAAGTTGCGCGTCGTAGACGACGTAGGTGAATCCCTGCCGCTGGAGCAGCGCGAGCATGCCCGCGGGCGACTCCCCCGCCGCGACGATATAGGGTATCCAGTCGCCACCGGAGTCCGCGATATAGTCGCGATTGTCGAAGAAGTAGCCGGTGCCGCGCCCAAGCAGCAGCAGTTTGCCGTCGTGCGGCAGCGAGTCGTTGACGTACTGCGTCATCTGCCAGAAGTCTTCTGGCATCCCGGCGCTCAGCCGCGTGAGGCGGTACTGGTCCTCGGAGATCGAGCCGGTGAGGACGGGCAACGGCGTGCGCCCGAGGGTGACATCCTTCCAGAGATAGCTGCGCTCCTGTTTGGCGCTGACGATGAGAACGAGCAGCAGCAGCGCCCAGGCGACAAGCTGCGCGGGCCGTAGAATGCGCGCCACTGTGGGGATGCGCGCGTGGGCGAAGATCACCGTCGCCAGCCAGCCGAGCAGCGCCGCTCCAAGCGCAGTTGCCAGCGCCACCGGGGGTATAGCGTACCGCAGGACCAGCGCCCCACTCTGGTTCCAGACGAGGAGGCATCCAGCGGCCGCCAGCGTGAGAGCGATGATGACGAGCGCCTGGCCGCGCAGTCGGTCCGTCCGTGTCAGCCACCCCCGCCACAGCGCGAAGGCGATCACTGGCAGGGCAAGCGCGGCGCACCACGCGATATGCCCCGTGGGGAACGCAGTGGTCTCCGCATACGACCCAGGATGGAGGAAGAGATCGAGTGCGTAGAGGTGGAAACGGGCGACCAGGCCGGTCTTTGGGCCAAAGTGCTGGAAGGTTGAGGTCAGCGTCTGATCGCGCGCGGAATCCCAGGCGGGGCCGCCGAAGAGACCGGTGAGGGCGGGGTACACGGGATTGCCGTCGTAGATCCAGTTTTTGGCGAACCAGGGGAGCATTGGAGCCGCCGCGCCCAGGCAGAAGGCGACCATGAGACGCGCCACCAGGGAGAAGGGGGAGCCGGAGCGGGTGCGCCAGGGGAACTGGGCGAGGCACCCCGCGACTAGCAGCACCGCGAGGCCGGGGACGTATTCGAG
>DASYGC010000148.1:0-8680 GCA_036000225.1 Ktedonobacterales bacterium
CTCTGGAGGTAGCGCAGATACTCATTCACATCGCTCAGCCCGGTGGCCACCAGACGTCGTTGCAACCGACGTTCAATCGTTGGCTGTTTGTAGCGCGTGAAGTCGATACCATGGCGGTCGCGAACCTGATCGAGGAGCGCCTGGAGCGGTGCTGTCGTGCTGAGCCCTACGGGAATAGTTGTGCCGGCCAGCAGATGAGAAAGTAATGGTCCGATTCGCTCCAGGTCGGCCACAATATCCACCGTGGCCGATGCCAACGACGCGGGCATGGCGGGATACGCCGCGGTAGCCGGATTCTCGATCACCACCGTGCCGCCGGCCGCCTTCACCGCATGTGCCCCCGAAGCACCATCCGAGCCACTCCCGGTCAGAATCACCGCGATGAGTCGCTCGCCGAACGCCGCCGCTGCCGTACTCAGCAACAAATCAATCGAGGGCTTCGGACCTTTGCCATGCTGGTCACGCAGGCGCACCACACGGTCAGTGATCTCCACATGGTGATCCGCGGGCACGACGTACACGACACCGGGTTGCAAGGGTTCGTTGTTGCTGATGGTGCGAACCGGAAGCAGACTATGCCGCCCCAGGATCTCGGCGAGGTGACTGCGATGCCGTGGGTCGAGGTGTTGGGCCAGCACCAGCGGGGCTGGGAAGTCGGAAGGCAGTGCCGCAATCAGCGTCACTAACGCCTCGATGCCTCCGGCCGAGGAGCCAACGACGACGAGGCTATCGAGCTCCTTCTCCGGTTGCGCGGTAACTTCATCCGGATTGCTGCGAGGATCTGCCAACCAGTACAGCCATTTCTGGCGCGCATCGCTGGCGCGCATCGCTAGCGAATCCCGGCCACCTGATACTACACGTCTGAACACTCCTGGACAATAGCACGTTACACCAGTTGTGAGTTGCGCGATCTGGCGGCAGCGCCAGGAGTGAAGCAGGTTCGCGGTGAAGGGCTCTGCCGCACAGCGGTATCAGTGCGGTGGCCCGTCCGCATCGCGATGGCGCAATCGCCCTGCCAACGCGCGGTAGCGCGACAGCTTGAGGGGGGAAGGATATCCTCTACGCACACGCCGTATCGCGGCGTTGAGATAGCGGGTCATGCGCGATCGCGTGTGCGGCTGCAGCTCCTCCTGCGGCTGCCCGGCCGTCGGCCCCGCCGCCCCGCGCAGCGTGCGGTGGGCCTGTACCGCATGCAAAATTCCTGGGAGATCGGTGGCCGTCTCGCGTTGGCCGGCGGCCCACGAGTTGATCTCCGCCCCCAGCAACATGATCACGGCCAGGAAGTAGAAGAACAGCAGGATGACCACCGCGAAGGCGGCTACACTGCCGTAATTGTCGGGCTGCAGGAAGCGCAGCTGATACAGCGGGAAGAGCGCTTCGTAGAGCAGCAGGAGCACCGCGGCCACCACCGTGCCCTTCCAGTTTTGCTGCCAGGTGCGCCAGCGCAGGGGGCGGTGGGGCACCAACGCATAGGTCAGCCCGAACAGCAGCAGGCCGGCCAGCAGCGCGATGCACAGACGGCCTACCTCGCTGAGCGCACCACCGAGCAGGCTGCGCCCCCGTGGATCGAAGAGGGCAATGAAGTCGGCGGGCAGGACGGAGAGCAAGAAGACCAAAGGGACGAGCAGCAGGTAGAGCAACAGCATACCCAGGGCCATAGCGTTCTGCCGCAGCGTATCGCGCCCACGCAGCCGGAAGATGATGCCAAAGCAATTCTCCAGCACGATAAACAGGCGCGACCCGAGCACCACGGAGACGACCACCGCGACGAGCAAGAGCAGACCCGCACTCGCCTTGAGATGCGCGGCCAGACCCGTGACGATGATGACGCCCGTGCCGGTGGGCAGGGCGTTGGCGATGCGTAGCTCCAGCGTGCGTTCGGCGCTCAACGAGAGCGTCCGCAGCACGAGGCCGAAGCCCGCCAGGATCAGCAGCAGGATGGGAAAGAGCGCCATCAGAAAATTGTAGGCGAGCAGGCCGGCCAGATTGAAGATCCAGTCGTTGTTGATCTTCGTCCAGAAGGCGCCCAACGTCGTGAGCCCCGTGCGCCCCGAGCGCCACAACATCCCTGTGCGCCCGCGGCTCGCTCGGCTGTCCAGCGGCTCCGCGTTCGCCGCCAGTGGCGCGGCCGCCTCCAGGCGGCCTGTCTCAGGGATCAGCTCCGCAAGGGATGCCTGGAGTGCTGAAGGGGACTGGGTCTCGCCCATCGCTATGTCCTTCTCTCGCGACCAAACCGTTTGGTCACTCAGGCCCCCGCACTGCCTTCCAGAAGTCCCAGAGCGGAGGCCTGATGATTGCCGTGACCATCCCCACGCGCGATCACGGCGTAGACACCGTTGGGGTGAGCGCCGCTGGAGTCTGCCCAGCGGCATTCGAGTTCACGGTCTGCGCGCCCGGTTGAGCCGCCTCGGCCAGGGCGTGTGCTCGCACCAGACTATGCACAGCCCCGCTCAGCAGGACGGAGACTCCGCCTGCATAGGCGGCGAAACCCGCGATAATCGCCATCGCCACGTAGGTGAGTTGCTGTGGGGGCCACTGGCGCGTGCCCTCATAGGCCACCAGCAGCGTCACCACCAGCGCCAGCACGCCGCAGAACAGCGCAGTCAACAGAATCCGCGCCACCAACCGATCAGTCGTCTTGAGTACGAACGCCAGGACTTTCATTGAAGGCTTCTTCCTGAGTGCCACGCTTCGTCGCGGCACGGGTCGAGAGACAACGCATGGCTACCGGACATATCCCCAATCGTCCCGCCCGGAGATGCGGCCGGGGCGATCAGAGACGCTCAAGCACGATGGAACAGGCGCGCATGATACTCGCGTACAATTCTCGCCGGGAACACATGCAGCAGGAGCAACGCCACTGCCGCGAGAATCGTCCAGTCCAGCGTCGCACCGATCGGCAAGCTCAGCAGCGCGCCCACGACAGGCAGCACCGTCCCCGCCAGGACAGCGACCAGGCTTTCTGGGAGGATGAGGGCAATCAACAAGCCAAGTACGGGGACCACAAAGAGGAGCTTGCGGACCACCGACACGCGGCGGTCGGTCAGCAAACCGCCCACGAACCGGAGCGCCTTGGCGGGATGCAGCAGCAGTTCGGAGACATGGGGATGGTCCGCGTGAAGGGATGTGGCTGACGTGCCGGACGCAGCTGGCACCGCGCTCGGCGGCTGCGCAAGCGGACTCACGGCCGAATCGGGCGACGGCGAGTGGACTGCTGGGCGATGCATGGATGGCCTCCTAATAGGAAACTCCCCGGCGGGATTACGCTGCCGCTCACGTATGCGGGATAAGCCTCTCCCACACAACGCAGAATCCGTACCGCTTCTCGCTATGCCTGCAAAGCCCGGAGGGGGCCGATTACACCAGACGGCGCAGCCCCATGAAGCCCCAACGCTCCTCGTGCCGCGGCGGGCGGCTCCCAAGGGCCACTCGTGGGTGGCCACTCGCGCCGTGCGCCGCGTGGAGCAGTGCTGGCCAACGAGCCGAACGAGCCGGCGGCTCCTCGATCTGGCCCCAAGGGCGAAGGAGTTCTCAGGCGCCTGTCGACGAGCGGCGCCGCTGCAGCACCTCGAAGCCGCGCACAATCCCCCAGGCCAGCAGTCCGTAGACGATGATGGCCAGCAGCGCGGCCAGATCGAGCACGCTGCCCTGGTGCTGCGCGTTGGGGAACACGCCGTCGAAGAGCGCCACGAAGGGGGCGGTCACTCCGTAGATCAGGTTGGTAAAGCCGGCGGCCGGATTAGCGGCCAGCAGCTTCAAGACCAGACGCACGATGAGCAATGTATCGATGATGCCGACGACGAGGTAGACGATCTGCGGGACACGAGTGGGAGACCAAACCGGGGCGCCTGCCGCCGGTGACTGGAGCGGGGCGAGACGCTCGACGCGCTCCACGGGGCGAACAGGTTCGCCGGCTGCGTCCCCCTGGGCGGGCTGGCGATATTCGATGGGTTGCATGGTGTTGCTCCTCGTTCATGGCCCGCTGGCCGGTGCGAAGTGTCTTGTGATATGGCGTTTCGTAACAGGACGGCCCCGCGAGACCGCGGCGCGGGAACCCGGCAGCGGTCTGGGCGTCGTGATCTATATCGCAGTCTAGGTGGTGCTGGCGCGTGTCTGGCGCCGGCTGTCGAATAGCCCCACGACCAGGAGCAGCACGACGGCTCCGACAAAGGCCACAATCAGGCTACCGATGTTGAAGCCGTTGAATCCGCCGGTGGCACTGAACACGGTAGGCAGCAACTGCGAGAGCAGCAGACCGCCGAGGAAGGCGCCGATGACGCCGATCAGGATGTTTCCCAGCAGGCCCAAGCCTCGTCCGCGAACGACAAGACTGGCGAGCCAGCCTGCCAGGCCGCCCACAACGACCCAGATCAACAGCGTCGTATACGCAACATGGATGTCTAACATGATGAAATCTCCTGCTCACTGTCTGAGGTGGCCATCATCTGTCGAAACGACGGGTCGGTAAGCTGGCCCTTCTCCGCGCCGGCAGGAGACGAAACCTGTGCTTCCAATGGGGCGATTTCATGCCAACGCCGTGAATGGCGTGAGCGCACCTGTTGACTTTCGTTCGATACTGAGAGCTTAGCATACTTCTGAACGAAAGTCAATAGTATATTGAACGAAAGTCAGTTTTGTGGTAGACTCTGTCTGACCAGTGGATTGCGCATCCCTGGCAGGTCGCCAATAGCGCCCGCGATGGCCGCGACATCGCCAGTAGTCGAGTTGGTCGTCGAACAGCATCGCTGGCCCCCAGGGCTGGCCTCAGGCCGGTTGAGCAGAGCCCAGCCGTGTGGCCAGAGGTGAGCTCCCCCGTCAGCGGCACAGAGTGGCCAGTCCCGGCTGAACCGAGCAAGGAGGGATCTATGGACGTAGATCATCAGGCGCTCCATCCATCCTCGCCCACCACGAGTGTGTTACATGAGCAGGCGCAGACTCACGCGCAGAAGCGGGCGCGTCTGTCTCGTGAGGCACGCCGGCAGCGTATTCTCGCCGTGAGCCAACGCCTCTTTTCTACCCACGCCTATGATGCGATTGCGATCGAGGATCTGGCCGCCGCGGTTGGGATGTCCAAAGGGCTGCTCTACCACTACTTCGCGAGCAAACGCGAGCTGTATGTGGCTACCGTGCGCCATGTGCTGGCCCAGATGCTCCAATTCACCTACCTCCACCCCGACCTGCACATGGGGCTTTCGGAAGTGTTATCGCTCTTTGAGCAATATCCCGGCTTGGGCAAGATGGTGTTACGCGGGGGCATCGGCGTCGATGCGGAGGTCGATGCGCTGCTCAGTGTGTTTCGCCAGCAGCAGTTGGATGGGGTATACCGTGGCCTGGGCTACTCAGACAACCAACCACTGGTCTTGCTCGGCCTGCGCGGCTGGTTGAGCTTGCTGGAGGAGGTCTGCCTGCAGTGGGTCCTGCAACCGGAGGTGACGCGCGAGCAGGTCGTGCTGCTCCTGGAACACAGTTTGCACGCCATCCTCACGACGACCGTCTCGACCGTGCCGGCACTGATGGCCCAGCAGGACGGGGATCCCGGGCAAGCGGACCTTCAGCCAGCACCCGCGCGCATGACCGAGCAAACGCAGGAGCAGGTCCCGACTGGCTAGCGCACCTCCCATGTGGTGGAACTGGGCGAGTGCGAGGCATCAGGACGGAACCTCGGCCCACTCGACCCGCACGCGATTGTTTTGGTCAATCGTGGCCAGGCCAGAGCGGAATGAATTGTCGCGCCGGCCGGCTGCGAAATCCCATTGGTGATCGTCTCCCGCATGTGGTCGCAGGTTGCCGATGACGCCATCGAACTGCGGAAGGTTCGTCCGGCACCAATGCCTGATGAGTGTTTCGGCGATCGTCCGTCCGGGTCCTGGGGTCAGTCCCATGATCTGCTCCCAATCGTGCGTTAGCGTTACCTGGAATGGCGTCGGAGGCTGGCTGCGCACCTCATTTGACACGGATTTCCGTCGAGGGGATGGCAGCAGAGAAGCCCCCGCCGTGTGACGAGGAACGAAGGAGGCGTGCCGTTTCGGGCGGCCTGAGGTGTTGTGCTGGCGCGTGCGCGCCGCCGGGACCAGCAGTGCGGTGAAGGCCAAGCGCAGCCTAGCGAAGACCCACAGCGGCGGGAGAGGCATAGACCTTGAGATCGCCCGTAAAAGCAATGAACCGCACCTCGCCGACATGGTTATGGATCGACTCGACCTCGCGGTGGGCGCCCAAAGTCATCCAGTTTTCGTTCGTCCGGCGACACTTCTCAGCCTGCTCGCGGGTCTGCCAGAGGCTGGAGGAGGTCGCCGAGGCCTCGCCCGTCTGAGCGAGAGTAAAGGCGACAAAGCCTGGCAGAGTGCGATAGAGGGGAAGCAGTTCCTCCTCGACCTTGCGAAGCGCGCCAACCATATGGGATTCAACCATATGGCCGGGTTTCACGGCGATGTTCGTGATACAGGTATAGTGCACGGTGCGGTCTCGTTTCTGTTCTGACGACTGCCATCATCAGGCTTGCCAGATTGGTGGGCCAGAATGGCCGCGCAGAACATACTCACCGTGTCACGTGCTCCACCATCTGTCAAGTAACCTGGCGCAATGTGGTTCGCTTGTGTGTGGCCATCGTCGATGCTCCATGAACAGGCCTCGCGCTGTTCCGGCGCTCAAACGCCCCACGCGCTGCACGGCGAGCCCTTCAGAGCGCCAATTGACCCATACCGCCGCGACGGGCTACACTCTCTTGACAGTTGATGTGCCCGTCTGGCGGATAGGGGGCCGGCATGCAGCCCGACCATCGCGCGCGCCCAGCGGCACGCCGTCCTGGCGATGCTCCGCCGGTGGCCCGCGCGGCCCGTGCGCGCCGCCTGGTCGCGTGTCTGCGCGCGGCGCTCGCGACCGGCTGGCAGACCAGCGTCCAGCTTGGCACGCCGCTGGCGCGTGCCGCCCGCCGGACGAGTGCGGTGCTCGCCTCGCCCTCAGCGTGGGCGCGTGGGTTGGCGTGGCTACGGAGCCTGCTGCTGACGCTGCTGGTGCTGGAATGGCTACTGGCGCGGGTCACGCGCCACCTGGTGCGGCACCGGGTTAGGGACGCCGTAATAGGGTTGCGCGGCCTGCGCTCGGCCACTACGCGCGCTCGGGTCCTGGCCGCTGGAGGTCACCTCGCCGCGCTCGCGCGTCGTGCCCCGTGGCGCCTGCGTGCCGCACTGCGGCGCGCCTACCAGACCACCCCAATCGCACTCGACGACCTGGAAAGCGACACCCCCGACACGCTGTTGGTCTGGGAGCGGCGGCTCTCGGGTCGCGCCCGGCTGGCCCGCCTGGTGGTCATCGGCGGCTCCCTCTGCCTCGCGCTCTTCCTCATCACCGGCGGCCCGGCCGCCGCCCTGGCGGAATGGCGGCAGGTCTCCACCGCGCTCACGCCACCGCACCCACTGCCCGCCACCCCCGCGCACCTCAACGCCTCGTTCTGGGTTGCCGGTCGGATGCCCCTCAGCGCCATCTTCGCGCACGGGGTCCAGCTCCAGCCCTCGCAGGCGGATAGCGGAGTGGCCTATGCCTGCTGGGTAACGCGCGACAGCAATCCAGCGCATCTTCCCACGCTGAACCTCTATGCGACCTACGACGGTGCGCGCAACTGGGTGTCGCTCGCGGTACCGGAGGTACCCGCCGCCGCCTGCCGCCTGGCCACCGATGGAGCCGAGCCGCAACGCGTCTTGTTGCTGCTGATTCCGCCAGATAGCGGCGCGTGTGCCACACCTCGTGCCTTTGATACCCCCGATGGGGGAGCGACCTGGACACCAGTGCCGCTTCCAGCGGCTATTCTGGCGACCTGCGATATCACCTTCGCGCTGTGGCATGATGCCATCTATCTCTGGTCGCCCACTGCCCAGACACAACTCCTCGCTGGACCGGCTGCCCAACTGCTGACCAGTTCCAATGATGGCGCCACCTGGTACTCCGCCTTCGACGCGCCGGCCTCCGGGACCGTGGTCACCCTCGTCTCAGGCGCCTCCAACGGGGGGCTGATGGTGCTCGTGAGCCCCGCGGCCAGCCAGGGCAGAGACGCGGTGCGCTCGCAGGCAACGCTGTGGTGTCGTGCTACTGCCGGCGCTCCCTGGCAGTCGCTGGGACCGCTGCCCGACGGCACCTCGGCGGCCTATGTCGTCCTCGACGCCCAATCGCCGCCAGGGTGCGCCTTCGCGACCATCTATGCCGCTGGCTTTCTGGCGCGCGACGATCCGACCGTCACGCGGATCGAGGTGGATACCGGCGGGCGCTGGCGCATCGTGCCGGCGCTGGCAGCGCCTGATGGCTCCGCCGATTTTCCCCTGGGGGATGATGGCCACGTGCTGGGCGTGGGGCCGAGCGGTATGCTGCTGACCGACACGCCCTACACCGGGGCCGAGGTGGGTCTCGCGGCGGGGGGCTACCAGCAGGCGCGTGCGATCTGGGGCTGGGATCCGCGCACCGGGCGCTGGCTCCCCGATTTCCACCCCACACCCGCCAACAGTTCGATCGAGGGCCTGGCCTGGGATCACAGCCCACCCAGCGCCGCGCCGCGCCTGATCTTCTGGATCTACACGCTCAATGCTGGCGTGCCAGCGTTCACCGGGGTGATGCGCGCGACCTTCGCCGTCGCCTCGGCGCCAGCGCAGGATGCCTACGCCATCGAGAATGCTGGCCCATAGCAGGCCATGCG
>DASYGC010000149.1:0-3310 GCA_036000225.1 Ktedonobacterales bacterium
CCTGCCTCCCGCTCAACTCCATCCGCCGCCATCTCCGGCTCAAAACCCAGCGCCGCGTTCGCTGAGACCATCCCCTCTGGCCCCTCCTCGCAGGGGGGCAGGGGGGTGCGCCGGCCTCCCCATCTGGACCCTCCTCGTAGGAGGGCAGGGAGGTGCGCCAGCGTCAGCGGCGCCAGCGTCAGCAAGAGCAGGAGCAAAGGGCCCAGCGTGCCATCGAACTCGACCGATTGCTGGCTCCCCAACAGCGTCGTCTCCAGCGGCAGCAACGGCACGCGCCAGAGCGCCATCAGCCCCCACCCACCGCCCTCCATGTATGCCGTTCGACCCGGATCCCAGTTCGGCCCTTGCGCGAACAGCGGACCCAGATGATAGGGGAAGATCGGATCGCCGATCAGCAGCAGATTGCGCAGCGGCCATACCCCCCCGACTAGCGCCGCCACCGCCACAAACAGCAGCACTACCCCTATCGCCGGAACAGGATTACCCCTCGAATGAATTCGAGGAGCCTGAAGCATTACCCCCTTCACCAGAATAGGGTTACCACTCGAATTCATTCGAGGTGCCTGAACAACCACCCCCCTCGCCGGAACCCGCGAATGAATCCGGGCCCTCTGGCCCCCCCTCCCCTCGTAGGGGAGGGGGCTGGGGGGAGAGGTCCGCCACGCGACACCGAACGCCACCACCGCCAGCGCCACCAACCCATACACGCCCGTGTACTTGACATCCAGCGCCAGCCCCGCCGCGACCGCCGCCACCAGCAGCCATCCGTAGGGGCGTCCGGTGGACGCCCGCGCCGCCCGCTCCTCGGCCTTCATCAGCGCCACGTGCCAGCGCGCCAGCGCCACGACCGCCCCCAGTTCGCACGCCGCCAGCAACAGATCAACATACGGCCACGCGGCGATGGTCGTCACCAGCGGGATCGCCAGCACCAACGCTGTTGCCCGCACTCCGGCGCGTGGGCCGCCCGCCCGCCAGGCCAGGCACGCCACCAGCGCCACCACCAGCAAGCCGCAGGCGGCATGTAGCGGCTGCGCCGCGCTGTCCCCACCGCGCACCAGCCAGAGCAGGGCGTACAGCATCTCCATCAACTGCGGCTGATATCCCTGCGGGCTGGCGGGATCGAGCACGACCCGCCCGGCCTGGATGTCGGCGCGGACCACTGGCAGATGGTAGGCCAGCGCATCCCACGAGGTCGGCGGCAGCAGCGCCCCCAGCAGCACCAACGCGGCGGTGGCCACGGCGAACAGCAGTGCGATGCGCTCGAACTTGCCGCCCGCCATCCAGCCCGCTCGCCACCAACGGCGTGCCGTATGCATCCACCAGCGCGCCATCGCCCAGGCGTCGCGCGCCAGCAGCAGAGTGGGCAGCCCCAGCAGCACATACGCCACTGGCGCCGCGAGCAGCCCCAGCACGCCCAGCGCGAAGGCGGCCAGCCCCAGCGCGCCCAACCCCAGGATGGTCCCGATCAGCCGCGCCTCCGCGCTGGCCGCCTCCGGCAGGCGCGCGGCGCGCCACAGCGCCTGGCCGACCGCGCCGGCCACCAGCAGCAGCCACGCGACTGCCACCAGGTCGGCCACCGCCCCTGCCATGCGCGCCGCGCTACGTAGTGGCGACCACACTACACCCACCGGCGGCACGCGCAGCGCCAGCAGGTCGGTGGCGGTGATCGGCTTGTGCACGGTGTAGTACGCCAGAAAGATCGCCAGCACCCACAGCGCTCCCGCCGCGACGCGCAGCGCTGCCGCCGGTAGGGTGCGGTCTATGGGAGGAAGTGACGGCGCGGGGACGGGGAGTTGCTCGGTCTCCGCGCGCGCGGGCGCGTCGCTGGCCGGTCGCGTGCTTTCGTGCTCTCGCTCCAGCGGCATGCTGTTGCTCCGCGCCTTCCGGTCGCCTGCTCTCCGGGCACCACCGACGCAGCGGGCGTACGCAATGACCGGACGCCACGCTCACGCATGACCCGCATGCTCCTACAACGATCACGCGGCCCAGCGGGCGTACGAATGTACGCCCCTACGGGCGTCCAGTCGTCGCCTGGCGATGGGGTTTGCTTTCTGGCTCGTCGCTGGTTGGCGCCGATCGGGTAGGAGCGGCGCCGTGGCGCAGCCGGCTGACCACCGGTGAGCCATTGACGCGCGTTTTCAGCACCCAGGTGAATCCTTCGATGAAGATGCGCCGCGACATCTTCGACTGGCCTACGCGCCGGTCGTAGAAGACGATCGGGATCTCGCGCACGCGGTAGCCGCTGCGCCACATGGCATACGCCAGCTCCACCTGGAACGCGTACCCCGTCGAGTGCGACCGATCCAGGTGCAGGGTGGCCAGTGCGGCGGTGCGATAGCAGCGGAAGCCGCTGGTGCAGTCGTGGACGGGAATGCCAAGCACCGCGCGGGCGAAGATGTTGCCGCCGCCGCTGATGAACCGGCGCAAGGGCTTCCAGTTCGGCGTGTCGCCGCCGGGGATGTAGCGCGACCCAATCACCAGGTCGGCCCCTGGCGGTCCCTGGGCGGCGCGCAGGAAGTCTGGCAGGTACTTCGGATCATGCGAGAAGTCCGCGTCCATCTCGAATACCAGATCGTAGCCGTGCTCCAGCGCGTACTGAAAGCCGCGAATATAGGCGGTGCCCAGTCCGAGCTTCCCCTCCCGGTGCAGCACGCTCACCTGTGGCCGGCGCGCCTGGATTTCATCGACCAGTTGACCGGTGCCATCGGGCGAGTTATCGTCAATGATCAGCAGATCGGTCTCGGCAACCGTGCTCAGTATCCGCTCGATCAGTTCTTCGATGTTGCCGCGCTCGTTATAAGTTGGAATAACGATCAGTGTCTTCAAGCTCTTCTCCACCATGACCGGACGCTACGCTCACGAACAGCTCATACGCCATTCGAATGAACGCCACTGCCGCGCCCCCAGAGCGCACACCCGTGCGCCATTACGGAACGGGTACCGACTACCCGAAAGTCGTATCAAATCGGCACCACATACAGCACCAGCCCTATGGTGAGCACGCACAGCACCACACTCGCGCGCACATGCGGATCGCGCAGCAGCACTTCTTCCGGGCTACCACCCTCACCGCGCACATAGATCAGGTAAAGATAGCGAAACACGCCATACAGCACGAACGGAATGGTCACCATCAGCCGGTGATTGCCCGTATCGCCCTGGAACGTGTACAGACTGTAGGCCATGACCATGCTTGATGTCACGATAACGATCAACTGATCCAGCAGTTGTGGGGTATACAGCGCCAGAATCGGCCGGTGCGCTCCGGCATCGCCGGCCAGCGCCACCAGTTCCTGCCGCCGCTTGCCCA
>DASYGC010000150.1:0-11234 GCA_036000225.1 Ktedonobacterales bacterium
CAGAGCCATTCTTTCATCAGCCGGCCATCGTGGCGGGGATCGAAGCGTTCACCGTCGCCCGAGGCAATGAGCGCAGCGACACGCGAGCGCGGCAATTTGACGACGAGCTGGTCTCTGACGAGCATGGTGCCTGTTTGGTCGGCATTGTGCCTGAGCAGGTCGCGGAAACCTGAGTATGACCCATCGTATCACGGACGCCTGCTAACAATGCGCAGGGAGCCGCAGAGCGCCAAACGCTCCGCGGCTCCGGTGGTCTTCCATCATTGCACCAGGCGGCTCAGCTTGCCGCCGCCAGAGGAGCCACGCCTGCTGGCTGGCCAGCCAGCGCGTCGCCCGCGATCTCCAACTCATGCGCCAGCTGATCCACGACACTGACCGCGCGGTCCACGTCGAATGGTTTGCGCAGCAGCACATGCGCCAGCGCGGGACATTCGTCCTCTTCCAGCATACCCGCGGTCATCAGCGCGATCTGGTGCTGGCAGACCCGCGGGCCCGCGGCGTGGAGGCGGCGACACACTTCGACGCCGCCCAGGTACGGCATCATAACATCCATCAGCACTACCCACGGCACGGAGGCCCGTGTCAGAAACTCTAGCGCGGCCACGCCATCCTCGGCCAGGGCGACGTCGTAGCCTTCCAGTTCCAGGATGATACGCAACAACTCTCGGATCGGGCGGTCGTCGTCGACCACCAGCACGCGCGCCATGATCTTCGCTCCCTTCGCCTGAATGTCTTGGACCTTTCACCGTGTGATGAAGCGCCGCCCACCCCGCTCGGGCACGCTCCCCAACGTGTCCTCCTGGGATGGGCCGGCGCCGACCGCCGCTCGCCAGAGCGCACCCCCGGTGCGCCACGACGGAGATAACGAGACCCAGAGCGCACACCCGTGCGCGACTACGACATCACCGAGGCCAGAGCGCAGCAGTGAGAGGTGGTTGCCCGCGGCCCTTCTCAGATGCGTTCTAGAACTTCTGTTCTAAGTCTAACATAGGATCAGACGGTTGGCAAGCGGCAGTGGTCACGGATTTCCGGGGGATGGAGACGGACATGTCCGGACATCTGCGGTCAAATCCGGTCAAGTCCGGACATGACTCTCTGCCGCTGGGCGGCAGGAGCGGCGCGTGGTGGGGCGCGGGTGCGAGCGCAGGAGTGCGGTGTGTGAGATACTTCGTGCGGGGTCGCCCGAGTCTGGAAACGGCACGTAGTTATCGGTCGGGGAATCATTGATGTGCAGCCGAGGGCCGGCGCGGGTCCGAGTGAGCAAAGGGGAAGGATCACGGGACGCGGAGGGTTTACATCCGTCGAGGGAAGGATCACGGGGCCCAGAGGGTTTACATCCGTAAACCCCTACGAAATCGGCGAGGTGAGCGGCGGGCAAACGGGTATCCACCTGTGCGCCACGACGAAATCGGCGAGGTGAGCGCCGGGGCGGACGGGCACACACCGGTGCGCCACGACGGAATCAGCGAGGTGGTCGCAGGGCAATTGGACGGACATTATGGTCGGCTACGAAGGACCCGCGCGCCATCACGAAGGGCGGTGGTCCAGAGCGTGCATCATGATCGGCTACAAATAACTCGTGCGCTGCGATGGAGGCGGGGGAGATGGAGCGCCTATGACGCCAGGCAGGTTCGCGTCGGCACGGCCGCCGGCCAGAGAACGACCGCGCTCGGCTGAGCGGGACGGTAACCGGCTGGGCGCGCTGCTCTGCTGGGCGGTGGTGTTCGCGGATATCGGCACGTCGGTGTACTACGTGCCGGGCATTCTCTACGCGCAGGTGGGGCTGCTCGCGGGGCTGTTTGTCAGCATGACGCTGGTGGCGTTCGCCTTGCTGGCGCTCAAGTATGCCGAGGTTAGCGTGCGCTTCCCGCAGGGGGGCGGGGTGGTGACGGTCGCGGCGCACGGGATCAACCCGTGGGTGGGGGCTATCGGCGGCATGTTCATCCTGGTGGACTACTTTCTGACGTCGGCCATCAGTTCGGATTCAGGCGTCCAATACCTGAGCGCCATCGTCCATCAAATTGCGCCCTACATCGTGCCCTTGACGCTGGTCTTGCTCGTGCTGTTGGGTCTGCTGAACTGGTGGGGCATCCGCGAGAGCGCGCAGGTGAGCGCGGCCTTCGCGGTGGCGGCCTTCGTCACCGACATGATGATCCTGGCCGCGGTGGGGATCAATGTGCCGTGGCATGCCATCACCCAGGTCTTCGCCGAACTGTTCGCGCCATCGCTGCGGCCGGTGACCCTGCTGGTGGGTTTCGCCGGCTCGTTCCTCGCGTTCTCGGGGCTGGAGAGCATCGCGCAACTCGCGCCGGTGATGCGCACGCCGCGACGGCGTACCGTCACCGTGGCGCTGGTGCTGGTCGTGGCCACGGTGGGGCTGACCAGCCCGCTGCTCACGATCTTCTCCACGACGCTGCTGACCACCTGCACACCGCACTTCACCCACTGCGCGCCGGAGGTCTTGCGCGCCACGCTGGCGCACCACGCGGCGCAACCCGACCCCAATCAGTTTATCTCCGAACTGGCGGCGCTGGCCGGTGGCAGTGGTTTCGGGCGCGTGCTGGAGGTGCTGACGGCCATCACCGCCGCCACGCTACTGGTCTTCGCCAGCAACACGGCGATCATCGGCGCGTACCATGTCTTTCTGGCGCTGGCGCGCATGCGCTTCTTTCCGGGGATCGTCGCGGTGCGCAACCGCTGGCGTGGCACGCCGCACGTTGCGATCCTGCTGGCGACGGCGATTCCGATGGTGGTGCTGGTCGGCGTGCGCGGCGATGTCAACACGCTGGGCGACATGTACGCCTTCGGCTTGCTGGGCGCGTTCACGCTCACCTGCCTGGGGCTGGATGTGATTCGCTGGCGCGAGCGGGGTGGGGCGGTGACGCTGCGCGGACTGGAGGAGCACGAGAACCACGCGGGGGGACGAACGCGGTGGCGGGGCTGGCAGGCGGTCACGTTCGCGCTGGGCCTGTTGACGACGCTGCTGGTGTCGGTGGCGTGGGTGACCAATCTGGGCGCGAAGCCGCTGGCGACGGCGTTTGGCGGTGGGGTGACGGTGCTGGGAGTAGGCATCGCGGTGGCGTATTACGCCTGGCAGCACTCCCACGGGCGGCGGCCGGTTTTCACCAGCGCGCTCTTCCGAGCCATTCCGGGTGCCGTGCTGGTGGTGCTCGCGCCGGACGAGGCGCATGCCGAGCAGGTGGTCAGGGTGGCCTGCGAGCGCGCGGCGGGTCACAGCGTGGTCATGCTCTATCTGGGCGATCCGGTCGAGCGTCCGATACGGCCGATGCAGTTCGGCGATCCCTACCTGTACGATGAGGCGGCGCAACACGTCTTCTCGAAGGCAGCGCACCTGTGTCACCGACTGCGCGCCAGGTCCACCTATTTTGTCTACAGCCTGGGTGGGACGGATGCGGCGCTGCGCGCCTGGCAGATCATCCAGCCGGCGGCGGTGGTGGTCGAGGAGGCGGTGGCTGGCGCGCGGCTGGCGGCGGTGGTGGCGCCTGAGCCGGAGTCCAGCGTGGAGCTGGACGGCGCGCGGGTGGTGGTGTACGCGCGGCTGCGGGAGGCGGAGGCGGCCGGCGCGGAGGCGGCCGGCGCGGAGGCGGGGCATAGCAGCGTGGAGTAGCTGGCTAAGGTGTGATGATTTGCAGGCGCACATACTCATGCAGGCCCATCACGCGCAAGAACCCCCTGGCGGGCGCGGGCAACGCGAGCGCGGCGGTTTTGGCATCCATCGGCTCGGGCTTCCCGACGGCATACACCTGTTTGTGCCACAAGAGCGTCCCACCGCCCGCGGCCTGCACATTGCGATACCAATCCACCGAGCTTCCATAGGTCAACTCGATGACAAATGCTCCCTCTATCGGCCACACCATGATCGTCGTCTCGTACGGCTTGCCGCTGCGCCGGCCAACGTGGCGCATGATGGCAAACGGGCCGCGTGAAGCATGGGCGAACACGCGCAAGAGCCGATTGGTGACGTACTTGTTGAAGATGCGTATGCCCTTCTTGTCACTGGTCATGATGGTTTGCTCCTTGTCTCAAACTCTCTGGGAGACCACGACTCAGGTTCACCTGTTCACGGCCTCAACGCTCGCATCATGACCTCCACCACCGCGTCAGCGCGGCTGAGGGCTGGCGGTTGCGATTCCTCCTCCGCCAGCACAATGCTGGTGAGGGCATAGGTCACCAGCCCGCCAAGCCACATATGCGTCACCGCGTCGAAGTCAATGTCAGCAATGATCCCCTGGTCTCTGGCCGCCCGCAGCAGCCCCATAACATAGGCAAGACCGCGCTGGGTCACGGTGGAGAAGAACAACGGGCCAAGCTGCGGGAAGCGTGGCAGTTCGGCGAGCATCATCCGCACCATAGGAAAATAGCCAGGTTGATAGATCATCGAGAGGATTTCGCGGGAAAAGAGCGTGAGCGCCTGACGCAGCGATGCCAGATCAAGCGGTGGAGGGAGCGCCTCCAGTTTCTCAGAAAAGCCCGGCTGCTCCAGCGTCAGATGGCTCAGCACATCCACGAAGAGCGCCTCTTTGTTGGCATAGTGGCGATAGAGGGTCTCCTTCGAGGAAACCCCAGCCTCCGCCAAAATGGCATCAATGCTCGTCGCCAGATAGCCCTGTCGCAGAAACAGCCGGTGGGCCGCCGCGCGCAACCGCTCGCGCGTCTGCAGGACACGTTGATTCACGACGTGTTCCATCCATTTCCCGCCATGAGCGTACCGTACTGTACGTTACTATCATACCGGCGGGAACCATCTCTGTCAAGGGATAGCACCGATGAACAGGGCTGTTCCATTCTCCACTTATGCACCTTGCAAGCGTTCGCGCGCGCTCTGCCTTCCTTTGAACAGGCGCGCCGGGCATGCTAATTTTCTGGTTCGCGTCAACACAAGCAGGCGTTTCGCAAGCGGAGCATGCTCGTGACCCATCTGGTACATCACGTGACGCGGGTATGATAGGCTGCGCGCAGCGTGCCGCCAGGCGTCTACCGCGCCGCGGCCAGCTCGAGAGGAGCACGAACATGGCGAGCCTTCATACGCGGCCCACAACGGTTGGATTCGGGAGCGGCGCGGGGACCGTTATCCCCGCCGGTCGCTCACCGCAGCGAAAAGAAGGTAAGCCTTGTTCTTCCTCAGGCAACGACTTAGCGCCTACGCGGTCTACCTGATTCTCGAATCGTCCTACGCCGTCTTCTTTGGGATGATCGCGACCATCAACCTGGTGTATCAGGTGGAGGTGGCGCATCTCAATCCGCTCCAGTTGGTGCTGGTCGGGACGGCGCTGGAAGCGGTGTGTTTCGTGTGCCAGGTGCCCACGGGGGCGCTGGCCGATCTGTATAGCCGCCGGCTGGCGGTGATTCTCGGGACCTTGCTGGCGGGCGCGGGGTTCGTGCTGGAAGGCTCGATTCCGCGCTTCGCGACGATCCTGGTGGCCCAGGTGCTCTGGGGCACGGGCGCGACGTTCATCAACGGCGCGGAGGAGGCGTGGATCGCTGGCGAGGTCGGCGAGGCACGCGTGGGGCAGACGTTCATTCGTGGCGGCCAGGCGGGGCTGTTGGGCGGGCTGATCGGCGCGGTGATCAGCGTGGCGTTGGGCAGCATCCGGCTCAATCTGCCGATCGTCCTGGGCGGCGGCCTGATGATGGCGCTGGGGGTGTTCTTGCTGCTGGCGATGCCTGAACGCGGCTTCCAGCGCACGCCGCGCGAGGACCGTACCACCTGGCAGTCGATTGGCGACACGATCTGCAATGGCACGCGCATCGTGCGCCGCAGTCCCTTCCTGCTGACCATTCTGGCGGTGGGGGCGTTCTTCGGCATGTCGGGCGAGGGATTCGACCGCCTCAATGTGGCGCACTTTCTCCACAACTTCACGCTGCCGGCGCTAGGTCCGCTGAAGCCGGTGGTATGGTTCGGCATCATGACGGTGGGCACGACGCTGCTGGGTCTGGTGGCGGCGGAGATCGTGCGGCGGCGCCTGAATACGAACAACCATGTGGCGGTGGCGCGCACGCTCTTCGCGTTCGAGGCGATGCAGGTGGCCAGCATCATTGGCTTTGGGCTGGCAGGCAACTTCACACTGGCGCTGGCCACCTTCTGGGGCGCGACGGTCTTTCGGCGGACTGCGGGGCCGGTCTACATGGCGTGGCTCACCCAGAGCATCGAGCCGCGCGTGCGCGCGACGGTGATCTCGATGAGTGGGCTGGTGGATGCCTTCGGGCAGATTGCCGGGGGGCCGGCTATCGGCGCCATCGGCACCTTCGTGTCGCTGCGCGCGGCGTTGGTGTCGGCGGGCGCGCTGCTGGCGCCGGTGCTGCCGCTGTTCGCCCGCGCCGGACGCCAGGGTGACGGCGGGGGCAAGCCGGGTGCGGGTGCGGACGACGGGGTGGAGGCGAGCGTGGGTGGTGCATCGGGGTCGGTGGAATGAATTCCACGGGTAATCGCATGCCGGCGCGGTGGGTGGTGAGCGAGCGCAGCAGGCGGGCGGGAAGCGGGATGGCGGGCGTGGGTGGTTGGTCGCGGACGCGGGCTGAAGACACCGCTGCTAATATGGTGCCGGAGAGGGGGGCAGCAGGTGAGGGCATGGTGGGGGCGTTGATCGGCAGTGGCGGGCGTGGGAGGTAGGGGCAACTCGCCGACCGAAGCTCGGCTGCTAATCATGATTCGGTGAGGGGGTCGGCAGGCGGCTTACGGCCAGCGCCCACTGGCTGCAACCCTTGCCGGAGCGGGATGAGCAGCGGTGTCTTCAGCCCGCGTCCGCGACCAACCGCCCACGCCCGCCATTGCCGCACCTCTTGCCTGCTCCTCGCCCACCTCTCACCTACTTGGCCACCTGCTCTAACCCCAATCCACGTTGCGATGTTAACGGCATTGCGCCGCCATACATCGCCGTGCCACGCTGTCACCGCGCTGGGCTGGCGGCATGCGTGGTGGTAGCGAGACGCCGGCAGGCGATATACTGCGCATGCGGCCGGTATCCCGACCATGCGGTCGTGTCCCGCCAGGTTGCGCGAACGGCACACGCGAACGGCACAGAGGAGGTACGCCCGATGAGTACACGCCAGCCTGATCGCCCGAAGCCGGCGTCCACAACGCCCGCGGCCAAAGCCACGAAGCCAGCGTCCACAACGTCCGCAACCACGGCACCCGCAACCACGGCACCCGCAACTCCAGCGACGCCGGGGTGTGTCGAGCATGGCATCTGGACGCCGCTGCCCAGCGCGCCCCCAGCCACATTGGGCCAGTTCACGCTGCGGCTGCGCGAGGTGCATCCGCGCGAGCACGAGCGGATCAAACAGGCGGGGGCGATGAGTTTTCATCTGATGGGCTGCGCCGGCGATTTCGCCGATCACGCGCCGCAGGTGGCCGTGGCGCGGGCGATGGCGGAACAGGTGCGTGACCCAGGCGCGCCGGGCGGCGCAAAGCGTGCCGCGCGCAAGGTGTCGTTCCTCTACCATCTGGGCGATGTCGTCTATAAGGACGAGGTCAAGACTGACGCGCAGGGCAACGACCAGCGCGAGATGTACAACGCGCAGTTCTACGCGCCCTACACGAGCTATGGCCGCCAGATCTTCGCCATCGCGGGCAATCACGATGGCAAGGTCGCTGGCAATGCCGCGACCAGTGCGGTCGAGCACTTCATGGCCAATTTCTGCGCGCGCAGCACGCTACGGTCGCCCGACAACACCACCGACGAGCGCGGCGCGATGATCCAGCCATATCCCTACTGGCGGCTGACGACGCCGCTGGCCTACATCATTGGGATCTACACCAACATCGCTAACGGGGGCATGCTCGACGATCCCGCCCACCCCGATCAGCGGCCGCAGTATGACTGGCTGGTCGCGCAGCTGAAGGATATTCGACGTCGCAACGCGCGTCGCTCAGCGCGCAAGGCGGTGCTGCTGGCGCTGCACTATCCGCCGTATTCGGGCACCAGCAACTTCGCCCAGCGCGGCGATCCGACGCTGGGTCCCAGCAACGCGAGCCACGCGCTGCCGCTGGGCGAGGTGCTGCAGCAGGCGTTCGTGGCCAGCGGCCAACGGCCTGATGCGGTCTTCTCGGCGCATGCGCACCTGTATCAACGGCTGACGCACCGCTATGGCGATGGCTGGGAGGTACCCTACCTGGTGGTGGGCAGTGGTGGACATGGGCCGGTGGAGTCCATGTGGAAGCAGTGCGACCACACGGAGGGTACGGCGAAGCAGACGCCATTCAATGCCATGCTGCCGCCCGGCCACACGTTGCCCGCCGACCAACGCGTGCGGGTGGTGGCGTTCGACGACCAGTCGTTTGGCTTCCTGCGGGTGAGCATCGCGGGCCACAAGCTGACTGGCGAGTTCTTCGCCGTCAGCCCCGGCCCGATGGCGCTGGCCGACACGTTCACGCTGGATTTGGAGCGGCATCGAGTGGTGTGAAGCGCGCCCGCCTGAGATGATATGCTAGGCCGGTGCCTCGAAGGCACGCTTCCCCAGCGTTGGGGACCACATGATACACACGACCGTTGACAAGCGGTGTAAGGATGGAAAGCTCATGCGCAGCAAAGTGACCGTCGTCGGAGCCGGGAATGTAGGCGCGACGCTGGGCCAGCGGGTGGCCGAGCGCGACTACGCCGATGTAGTGCTGGTGGATGTCGTCCCCAACATGCCGATGGGTAAGGCGCTGGATATCCTGGAGGCGGGCCCGGTGCTGGGCTACGATTCGTTGGTCATCGGCACCAATGGCTACGCTGAGACGGCGGACTCCGATATCGTCGTCATTACCTCGGGTATCGCGCGCAAGCCGGGCATGAGCCGCGATGATCTGATCCGCACCAACCAGGGCATTGTGACGCAGGTGACCGAGGAGGTGGTTAAGCGTTCGCCCAACGCCATCCTGATCTGTGTCACCAATCCGCTCGACGCGATGGTGCAGCTGGCCTACACGGTGAGCGGCTTGCCGCGTCAGCGGGTGATGGGCATGGCCGGAGTGCTGGATACGGCGCGCTTCCGCACGTTCCTGGCGCAAGAGCTGAAGGTCTCGGTGCGCGATGTGCAGGCCTTCGTGCTGGGCGGCCACGGCGATACGATGGTGCCGCTGGCGCGGCTCTCGACGGTGGGCGGCGTGCCCATCCCGCAATTGATCGCCGCCGATCGGCTGGCGGAGATCGTGCAGCGCACCCGCGATGGCGGCGCGGAGATTGTCAACCTGCTCGGCTCGGGCAGCGCCTACTATGCGCCCTCGGCGTCGGTGCTGCAGATGATTGATGCTGTGCTGCTGGACAAGCGGCAGATCATGCCCTGCTCGGTCTACCTCGATGGCGAGTACGGCATCAAGGGGCTGTTCGTCGGCGTGCCGGCCAAGCTCGGCGCCGCGGGTATCGAAGAGATCATCCAGCTGGAGCTGACCGACAACGAGCGCGCCCAGCTGCAAAAGTCGGCGGACGCGGTGCGCGAGTTGGTGGGGGTGATGGGGATATAGGCGAACGGCTGCTATTGATTCGCCCGCAATATGAGTTGATAGACCAGCTCGCCCCAGCGCTCGGCGCCGGTGGGGCGAAAGCCCGCGCGTGTGTAGAGCCGTTGTGCCGGGCGATTTTCGGGGTGGACGGTCAGGTGTAGCGTGCGGCACTGTGGATGTTCGCGCCTGACCAGCTCGATGAGGCGTTGCACCGCCGCTGTGCCGTAGCCTCGTCCCTGCGCGTGCTGATCGATGAAGAAGTGGAAGACCCAGTAGTCGTCGACGCTGGCGGGCGTATAGGCCAGCGCCAGGAAGCCAATCATGGTGGGACCAGTGGCAATCGCATAGGGAACCCAGGTCTTGCCGCCGGGACGGATATAGGCTTTGGCGAGCGCGATGGCGGCGATAGGCTGGTAATCGGCAACGAAGTGGAGCTGATCGGGGCGAACGGTGAGGCCGAGCGTCGCCTGCCAGTTGTCCAGGGTGACGGGATGCAGTTCGAGGTCGTCCATAATGTCTTGCTCCTCCTCGGCGGGTGGTTCCGAATGGTACAAAGCAACGGCGAGATAGGCGCCGTGGCGAGCGTGGGTGGTTAAGCAGGCCTGTGGAATTGAATTCCACGAGTAATCCGCAAATGAGGTGGTGAGCGGGTAGATACCGGTTGACCGGAATCAGTCGCTGGCCTCATGGAGATCGGTTGCGCGAAATCTATGTAACGTTGGGGTGAATCCACTGCGCTGGCGTGCTGGTGCGACATTCCCACCATATGGTGGCATGTGGGCCGCCGTTGCGCAAGACCAGGCGAACGAGACCACACGTCGGGCTCACCGACAGTGTCGAGCAAGCGAAATGGCCGAATAGTCCCAGGACCAATAGGGCATCGGAATTCGTGTTCTTGCGACCCCAGCCGGCTTTGGATAGGATCAAGCCGCAAACCGTGTCGCGCGGGATTCGACTCGACCTTGTTTCACCACGGACAGAGGGGGCCAGAGCAATGCCGGATGCACCATCACAACCCAACCAGACCGCTGTCGCACTTTTTGAGGGTCAGCACATTCGCCGTGTCTGGTTTGACGACCGCTGGTATTTCTCCGTCGTCGATGTTGTAGGGCTACTCACTGAAAGTGCCACACCGCGCATCTACTGGGCGCAAATGAAGCGCCGTCTGGCTGATGATGAAGGCTTCGTCGAAGTGTTTACAAAATGTAAACAGTTGAAAATGGAAGCATCTGATGGGAAGCAACGTGTCACCGATGCCGCCGATGTGGAAACGCTGCTGCGTATTGTGCAGTCCATCCCCAGCCCGAAGGCAGAGCCCGTGAAGCAGTGGCTTGCCCAGGTCGGTGCGGAACGCCTGGCTGAACTGGACAATCCCAGCCTGGGCGTAGACCGTGCCCGACGCATCTACGCCGCGCAAGGGTACAGCAAGGAGTGGATCGACCGGCGTTTGCAGGGGATCGTCACCCGCGACGAACTCACCGACGAGTGGCATGAGCGCGGCGCACAGGATGGCCGCGAATTCGCTATCCTGACCGATGTGCTGCATCGCGGCACCTTCGGTATCAAAGTGCGGGAGCATAAAGCGATCAAGCATCTGAAACGCACCAACGAATTGCGCGACAGTATGACAACGCTGGAACTGGTCCTCACCAGTCTGGCCGAAGCGACCGCGACTGAGCTGCACCAGACGAACGATTCCCAAGGATTTGATGACTTGCAAAGTGACGTGCACGAGGCGGGCGATGTAGCCGGCAGTGCCCGACGTGATATTGAGAGCCGTACTGGTCGC
>DASYGC010000151.1:0-8583 GCA_036000225.1 Ktedonobacterales bacterium
GCCACGATGAACCAGCCGGTGCTGTCGCCCTCGTCGTGCGGCGTGATGGCCAGCATCAGGCCGAAGCCACTCGCGCCCGTGCTCTTGGTGAAATGGGCGGTCAGTGGACGGTAGGCGTGATAGACGTAGCGCACCTCACCCGCCGTGCCGCCGAACGGATCGGGCTGATAGACCACGATCGCGTCGGACTCCACGCCCTCTGGCCCGATGCGCGCCTGGTAGTCGCCAATCTCTGGGCGGCTCGGGTCGCCCAGCACGCCACCGTGCACGAAGGGGAAGTGGGCCGCGTCGAGGAAGTTTTCGATCAGGCGTGGGCCGTTGGCCTTCACATGGCGCGCGGGATCGCAGACCGCGGTGGCGAAGCCGGGCAAGCCATCTTCGGGAAATGGCGGCGGATCGTTGGCTGGCTCGCCCAGACATACCCACAGCAGGCCGTAGCGCTGCTGGACCTGAAAGCGCTTCACCCTCGCCTTGGCCGGCGGCTTCTGATCGGGATGCGCGGGCATGTGGACGCAGCGACCCTCCTGGTTGTAGGTCCAGCCATGGTACGGACACATCAGCCGGTCGTCCACCAGCTTGCCCAGCGAGAGCCGCGTGCCGCGGTGCACGCAGAGATCCTGCCAGGCGTGGAACTGTTCGCCCACGTGCCACACCACCAAATCCTCGCCGAGCAGCCGCACGCCCAGAATCGCCTGCTCGGCGAAGTCCGCCACCCGCGCGACCGGATGCCAGTCGTTGCGCAACACGGGATCAACGATCATGGCGTATTCCCCTCCTCGGGTCGCGGTTGCCACTCTGCCATCAGCAACTGCTGGGTGCGAATCAGCGCGACCAGCCGCTCGATATCCGGCGTGGTCTCGCGGTCGTGCTCCATGAACGCCACGTGTTCGCGCACCATCGCATACTCCCTGCGCGTGCCCCAGCCCAGCCGCGCCGGACCAGACGGCCGCAGGTCAATCGCCTGCGCGGCAGTCAGCAGCTCGATGGCAATGATGTGCTGGATATTCGTGATGATTTCCGCCGTGTGGCGCGCGGCGTTGGCGCCCATACTCACGTGATCTTCCTGGTTGGCGCACGACGGGATGGAGTCCACGCTGTCGGGGTGGGCCAGCGTCTTGTTGTCGGAGACCAGCGCCGCCGCCGTATACTGCGCCATCATCAGTCCGCTATCGAGCCCGCTGTGGCGCGCCAGCATGGCGGGCAGCCCGTTGCTCAGTTCCGGCGTCACCAGCCGGAAGATGCGCCGCTCGGCGATATTGCCCACCGCGCACAGCGCGATGCCGAGGAAATCCAGCCACATGCTGGGCCCCTGGCCGTGGAAGTTGCCGCCGGAGATGGCGAACGGCTCGCCGCCGTCGGTGTCGCCATCCTCGGTGAAGATCAAGGGATTGTCGGACGACGCGTTGATCGCCGCCTCGAAGCGCTTGGTCAGGAATTCGATCGTGTCGAGCGCCGCGCCCAACACCTGCGGCGTGCAGCGCAGGCTGTACGCGTCCTGCACGCGCGTCGGATCGGAATCGATCAGCTGACTCCCCTGGAGTTTGCGGCGCAGGCTGAAGGCGATCGTGATCTGCCCTGGCTGGCCGTTCGCCGCGTGCAGCGCGGGATGCAGCGCCGCGGAGCGGCCGCACAGCGCCTCATAACTGAGGGCGGCGGCAGTCTCCGCATGCTGCACCAGCGCCAGGGCATCGTGCACCGCCAGCGTGCCCATGGCGACCATCAGCGCCGTGCCGTTGGTGAGCGCCAGCCCTTCTTTGGCCTCGGCCACCACCCGCTGCAGCCCGGCGCGCTCCATCGCCGCCGCTCCGCTCATCAGTTCACCTTCGAAATACGCCTGCCCGCTGTAGCCGCCACTGGCGCTTTCGTCGCGTGTGAGCACCACCGCGATGTGGGCCAGCGGGGCGAGGTCGCCACTGGCGCCCAACGAGCCTTTGGCTGGCACCCACGGTGTGACACCGCGATTGAGCATGTCGATGAGCAACTGAGCCACGTGCGGGCGAATACCCGAGTGCCCGCGCGCGAACATGTTGGCCCGCAACACCATCATGGCGCGCACAACGTCGATCGGCAGCGGCTCGCCGACTCCCACCAGGCAGGTCAAAATCAGATTGCGCGAGAGCTGGCGCGCCTGGTCGGGCGCGATCCGCGTGTGCGCGAGCGAGCCAAAGCCGGTGTTGACGCCGTACACCGCCTCGCTGTCGCGCGCGATGGTCTGGGCGATCCAAGCGCGACTGCGCTCCATGCGCGCCACCACCGCCGGCGCGTAGGGCGCCACCGGCGCTCCGTCGCGCGCCACGGTGACCACTTCAGAGCTTTCGAGATGTTTGCCGGTGAGTTCGACCATATCGGCGGACCTTTCTCGTGAACGCGGCGGTCGTGGCTGGTTTCCAGTATAGCATCGGCGCACCCGATACCCCCGTTATGGGCCACAGCCGCTCGCTTCTGTAACTTGCGCCCCTTCCAGGCGTACAATAGAGAGAACCGTTGGCGTGTGTTATGCGAATGCGGTACGCTGTATGCAGGCCCTTTCGCAACTGAACGACCTGAACCACAACCCGAGCGCTTCGCTCGTATCGCTTTGTATGCCCTGTCAGGCGCGAGCAGCGCCAGTACATCGCCATTGACGTGGTGGTTTACGCGAATCCCACCCAGGCCACAGGGGTGCCCATCGGGCATTCCCCGCGCGGCATCACCCGCGGACCTGGTTACCACGCTGACCTAACGTATGCAGCATCGGAGGCCCTTCCTTGATGAATACGCCTGATCGCCAAAACGATGGTACTCCCCAGCGACGGCCGGGGGGTCTGTTTGGCGGACCCTGGATCTGGATTGTCTTGATTGTCATCACCGCCGTCTGGATCGGCAGCTATCTGTGGGGGTCGGGGTTCGGTCAGCCCGCGCCGATCCCGGTCAGCTACAGCCTGTTCACGACCCAGGCGGCCAATGGCAATGTCAAGTCGGTCACGATCGACAACTCCGACAATGGCGTCACGGGCATCTTCAGAACGTCCACCGCCTCAGATATCAACAGCAAACAGACCGGCACTAACTTCACCACCACCATTCCCTCGGTCGGCGTTGAGGGGTCGGTTTCGAAGTTGCAAGCTGAAGGTGTGCAGGTCAAGGTCGTCACTGGCAATGCCCTCAGTTTCTGGGTGAGCCTGGCATTCCAGATCCTGCCGATTGCCGCGCTGATCTTCTTCATCTTCTGGATTAGTCGCCGCGCCAGCGCCTCGCAGCAAGGCATCTTCAGCTTTGGCCAGAGCAAGGCGAAGGTCTACATCGCCGGCAAGACCAAGACTACCTTCGCCGACGTGGCCGGCATTGATGAGGCCAAAGAAGAACTGTCCGAAGTCGTTGACTTCCTCAAGACCCCCGATCGCTTCTCGCGCCTGGGCGGCAAGGTGCCTAAAGGCATGCTGCTGGTCGGCCCTCCCGGCACCGGTAAGACGCTGCTGGCCCGCGCCGTCGCCGGCGAGGCCGATGTGCCCTTCCTCTCGATGAGCGGCTCGGAGTTCGTCGAAATGCTGGTCGGTGTCGGCGCCAGCCGCGTGCGCGACCTGTTCGACAAAGCCAAGAAGAACGCGCCGTGCATCATCTTCATCGATGAGCTGGATGCCGTTGGCCGCCAGCGCGGCGCTGGCCTGGGCGGCGGCAACGACGAGCGCGAGCAGACTCTCAACCAGATTCTGGTCGAGATGGATGGCTTCGACGCCCGTCAGGCGATCGTCGTCATGGCGGCCACCAACCGGCCCGATGTGCTCGACCCCGCGCTGCTGCGCCCCGGCCGCTTCGACCGCCGGGTCGTGGTCGATCGCCCCGACTGGCGCGGACGCGAAGAGATCCTGAAGGTCCACACCCGCGGCCTGCCGCTGGGTCCCGATGTCAATCTCGAGATTCTGGCGCGCGCCACACCGGGCATGGTGGGCGCCGACCTGGCCAACCTCTGCAACGAGGCCGCGCTGCTGGCCGCGCGCCGCAATCTCGAAGTGATCAACATGGAGAGCTTCGACAACGCCCTCGATCGCATCATGATCGGCGCGGTGCGTCCGCTGCTGCTCTCGCCCGACGAGCGCAAGGTAATCGCCTACCACGAAGGCGGCCACGCGCTGGTGGCGATGCTGACCCCCGACGGCGACCCCGTGCATAAGGTGACGATCATCCCGCGTGGCCAGGCACTGGGGGTCACCCAGATCATGCCCTCCGACGACCGCCACAACTACTCGCGCAAGTATCTGCTGGCGCGCATCGCCTGGGGTCTGGGCGGTCGCGTCGCTGAACAGGTGGCGCTGGGCGAAGTGACCACCGGCGCCGAAAACGACTTCCAGAACGTGACCGGCCTTGCCCGCGAGATGGTCACGCGCTGGGGCATGAGCCAGCGCGTGGGCACCGTCTTCCTGGGCGCCGAGCGCGAGGTCTTCCTGGGCCGCGAGATGAGTATGGGCCAGCAACGCGACTATTCGGAGCACACCGCCTCGATGATTGATGAGGAGGTGCGCAAGATCATCGAAAGCCGCTATCACTATACGGAGGCGGTGCTCACCACCCATCGCGACATTCTAGATAAGATCGCCGAGATGTTGCTGGAGAAAGAAACGGTGGAGGGCATCGAACTGCGTAAGCTGGTCGAGGGCATTCTCCCGATGGACGCCGACGCCTTCGATGCGACCATCCCCTTTGGCCCGCGTGTGGTGGAAGGCAGCATTGCCGCGCCAGCCAGCCACAACGGCAACGGCGGCTCACCGCTCGTCCTGGCCCCCGAAGCGCACGATGAGACGCCCGTTTGATAGCACGCGGTAGGCACAACGGTCGCGACCACGCGTTGAGGGCATCCCGGTTGGGATGCCCTCCTTCGTCGTACGCGCCGTCATGAGCGACGACCACGAGATGCCTTGCGGCGCGCCTAGCTGTGCGGCTCGGAGGTCACCAGATAGCTGCCGACCGCGGTCGATTCCGCCAGCCGGCCCACCAGGCGAACGGCGCGCGCATGGAGGGGGTGGCGCTGCATGCGGTGGAGCGCCGCCTCGTCGCGCACGTCAATGACGACCAGCGCGTGCCGGTAGGCCGGTTCGTTGTTAGCGCCCGTGCGCACCCGCTCCACGCCGGGGATCTCCACGATCAGGGCGCGGGTCTGACTCAGCGCGCGGTCGATGCTCGCGCGCGGGACTTCAGGTTTGATACGGAGGATGACTTCGTGGCGAATCACCGGATTGCGCGCCCTTCCACACTACTCCATGCATGCACAACTGCCGTCATTACAGTAGCACAGGCGGGCACATGCGTGCCATGCCAGGCCACGCTGTAGGGGGCGGCGCGCGTCATCGTCGTGGGGGCCAGGCAATCGCCGCCTGACACAGACCGCGCGCACCAGCGTTATGGCACCAGACGCTGGCCCATACGCCGGCTGACGCGGTCCCATCAAGACCCAGAACTATACGCTGGCTCACCTCCCCAGGTACAATGTCATGTGGCGGATGAGGAACTTCACCCTCCGCCACAGGCTCTGTGGTCGCACTGCGGACGCTTGCCAGCGCGTGCCGTGAACGTGCGTTGGGGCGATACTCCGCTACGGGTCGTGCGTGACGGCCATGATGCGCGCCTTTCAGTCGCTCGTCCTGGATACGGCGGTGCGTCTGAGTTATGCATGATCGGCGATGATGCACGCCATCTGGTCGCTTCGGTATCGTCTGGGCAGCGGAAAGGCGGATCGTCACGATGCACGAGATCGATCGGCGTATGGACCTCCTGCACCGGTTGCTGGCGGACGTGAACGCCCGGCGCGAGCAGGCCGAGCATGCCCACGCGCAGGTGCGTGTCCAGATGGATCAGGCCGTGGACTACACGATCACTCGTGGTGGCATGGTGGGCAACGCGCTGGCTGCGCTCGCCGATCTGGAAGAACGCCTTGCTCTGGCGGCAGCCACGCTGCGCCACCTGGAACTCCTGCGCCGCCGCGCCCAGCGGGAACTGGACACGCTGCTCGTGACGCGTGGCGTGATGGACGCCCGCGCCCGGCTGGATGAATTGGAGCGCCGCCGGGCGCACCTACTGGCGCCGGGCCCCGCGCCGATGCTGGGTGTCGCGCCATCGGGCGCGCCCATCGCCCCAGCGGCGCACTCCGCCGAGCTGGCGGAAATCGCCGCCGAGATGGCCGAACTACACGCCACCATCGAGGCCGCCAGCGATGCCGCGGTGCGCGCGCTCACCGGGGCCCAGCGCCCGAACGCCGGCACGGGAGGCTGACACCCATGCGCACCATCGGTCTGATCGGCGGCCTGAGTTGGGTTTCCTCCCTCGAATACTATCGCCGCATCAATGAGTTGGTACAGGCGCGTCTGGGCGCACCCCATTCCGCGCGCTGTGTCCTCTATTCATTTGATCTGGCCGAGATCGAGCCACTGGAGCAGGCGGGCCGCTGGGACGAGGCCACCACGCGCCTGGTGGATGCCCTGCGCGCCATCGAGCGCGCCGGCGCGGACCTGGCCATCATCTGCTCCAACACCACGCACAAGCTGGCCGGCGAAGCCGCACGCCAGATCCACATCCCCCTGCTGCACATCGCCGATGCCACCGGCGCGCGTATGCGCGCCCAGGGCCTGACCCGCGTTGGCCTGCTGGGCACGCGCTTCACCATGGAAGGCGACTTCTACGCCCCCCGGCTGGCCGAGCGCTTTGGCATCGAGGTGCTGCTGCCAGAAGCAGCGGAGCGGCAGTTCGTGCACGACCTCATCTACCACGAGCTCTGCGCGGGCGTGTTCACCACGGATGCGCGCGAGCGGGTCACCGAGATCATCCACCATCTGGCCGCCAGCGGCGTCCAGGCGGTGATTCTGGGCTGCACCGAGCTGCCATTGCTGCTGCCGCAAGGAACCGCGAGCCCCATCGCGCTCATTGACACGCTGCGAATTCACGCCGAGGCCGCCGTGGATGCCGCGCTGGCATAAGTTGCCAGGCTAATGCGCGGGCAGCGTCGTCGTGTCGATCACGTTGAGAATGCCCGCGGGCAGCAGATGCGCGCTGGCATCCTGGTCCTGCTGCGCCTTCGGCTCTGCATCTGCCCAGATGAGCGTCTTGCCGCCGACCCAGACCGTGTATCCCCCAGTCGAGTTGACCGTCGGCAGGTTCACCAGCCGGTGCTGCACGCGGTCGTATACCTGCGTTCCCACCGTGGAGGTCCAGGCAACGATACGAGCGTTGATCGCTGGATATTCGGGGTTACTGGATGGCGCGTTGTCGGCAGCGTAGTACGGCGCGATTTGCTCGGGGCTGGCGCGGCTCTGGGTAAAGTCATCAACCAGATAGACGGAGCCGCCATCGCTGTAGGCGAGACTCGTCCCGTTCACGGCGGTGGCTCCCAGCGCCTGCGCAACATGCAGCGTCTGCCCCGTCACCAGATTCTTCAGCGTCGTGGAGAAGGAGATGCCACTGGGGCCCGACGGTGCGCTGGTGTCCTGCGAGACCATCCAGGGCCAGGCGACTGCCAGCAGCGGATAGCCCAGGGTATGCACTGTGACCGTCGTCACGGTGCCGGTGGCGAGGTCCTGCTCGAACACACTGAAAGGCGCGCTCGGCCCGGTTGCTTTGGGATCCTCTGCCTGGGTCCAGAATACCCGGCCCTGATCCACCAACGGGTTCGGCGCCGGATCGGCGCTCGTCGGCCCATCGGCTGGATTCGCGTGCGCGATCGGTATCACCTGGCTCGTCTGCCGGTTGTACGCGAACATGCTCCAGCCGCGCACTGGGCTGAACGTGCCGAAACCTTCGGTCCAGACGACCCAGCCGGCATCCGCCGCGGCCGCGTACACCTGGCTTTGTAGCTGTTGCAATTGCCGCATCGTCACGACCTGGTGCGTGCTGATGTTGAGGAGCACCGCGAAGGAGGGTCGTGTCTCTGTCGTCGACTCGCCGCCCGCGGGTGAGATCTGCCCATCGCGTGGCACGCTCGCCCCCACCAGCCATTGCCCGTCAGGAGTGACGGCATTCTCGAAGACGAACTCCTGGTGGTTGCCCAGATCGGTTGACAGCGCTTGGATGGGCACGTTGCCCCACGCCGCCGCCAGGGTAAGGGGCGGCTGGATCGCCGGGGCCGGCGTCGCGGTTGGCACGGCGGGCACTACCGTCCCGCGCGCGCGGGGCGGCGCGCCGTTCGCGCATCCCACCAGCGCCAGCACCACCGTCAGCGCGCTCAGCGCGCCCAGACCCACGCGCGAGCGCACCGCCCGCCAAATCATGCGCCTCCCGTGCGACATAGCGCACCTCCTTGTGGGTGAATGGCAGTCATCACATCGCTCTCGACTATGGTAGCATGCCACGCAAACACCGCACGGTGAGCGGTACGATCAGTGAACCGTGGTGGCGGATTCCGCCTCCTCCTCGCCCAGCAACAGCCCTTGCTCGTAGATACGCCGGATCACCTCCTCGATCTGCGGCTCCTGGAAGGTGACATCGCGTAGCCGCGCGCGCGCGCCCAGCCAGCCCACCAGTTCGTGCGCGGCGATGCCCTCGCGCGGGAAACTCAGCCACACGCGCGGACCCTCCGCGCGCACCTGGCGCACGCCCGTGGGCAGCTCGCCCAGCACCAGC
>DASYGC010000152.1:0-1632 GCA_036000225.1 Ktedonobacterales bacterium
CGTCTCGGGCGAGGGGACCTCGGCCAGCGCTTCGCCGCCGCGCAGGCGCCCGAGCAGATCGCCGATCCACTCGTCGGCGGTGACCTCTTCGATCTCGATCTCGCCATCGCCCACCTCGCCAGTGAGCGACGCACCCAGCACGTCGCCCAGCGACATCTTGCCGTTGGCGTGCGCCGCCATGAAGCGCAGCGCCGCATCCACCTGGTCGGGTTGCAGCTCCACCCACTGGCCACGCAGGCGCACCAGCGGCTCCTTGAGCGCGGCCAGGCGCTCCAGCTCTTCCTGGGTCAGTTCGGCGCCGCCAAGCGCGAGCTTCCAATCGTAGGCCACCACCGCATCGAGGCCCATCATGCCGCTGGAGGTCTTCTTCATGCCCTTCACGCGCAGGCGCACGGTGGGCTTGGCGGTGGTGCGCTTCCACCAGCCGGGCACGAGCACGCCGAAGCCAGCTTCTTCCAGCAGCGGAGCGGCCTCGCGCAGGAAGAGATAGGCCTCGCCGCCACTCAGGTCGCAACCCACTGGATGGGCCTCATGCAGGCTCGCGTCAATGGGCGCGAAGAGCCGCGCCGCCTGACCCAGACTGGCGAGTACCTCGGCGTGGGGATGATCGAAGCGGCGGTCCAGGAAGTGCGCGGTGGCGCCGCGCTCCTTCCAGACGGCCTCCAGCGGCACCGACAGGCTCAGGTCGTCACGCGCCTGCAACAGATAGTCCACGCGCCAGCGACCCGAGGCGTCCAGCAGCTCGGGCGCGGCGAGCGCGGCGGCGCTGTCGCCTTCGGCAGCGTCGGGCACGGCGGCGTCCGGGGCGGCGGTCGTATCCGGCTGATGGCCGTTGCTCGCGGTGGGCGTGGCGGGCGCCGCGGTGACCAGGCGCGGCAGCTGAGGCAGCGCGTTCCCGATGTTTGCCGTGTCGGACGCGTCGGCGCTCGCTGACGCGTCGGCGTCCGCTGGAGGAGCGTCGGTGGCCTCAGTGCGCCAGCCCTCGGGCGGCGCGAGACGGAAGCAGAGGCGAAAGGCGGAACGGCCCGCGCCGCTCAAACCGGCATGCCAGCGTTCGACGGCGCTCAGCAGGGTGTCGGCCTCGTTGCCCGTGGTGTAGATCTGCCGGTTCGGCGCCATCAGACCCCACATCCAGCGCGCCGTCAGCGACGCGGAAGGCGGGTAGCCATAGCCAGCATGGTAGCCATAGTTGTAGCCGTAGCTCATGCCGTAGTCAATGCCGCCGGAGGCGTTCGCATGGACGCCAGGGTGGCGCTGATCCTCGAGGTCGAGCAGGATGCGGTCCTGCGTGAGCCAGTGGGCGACCCGCGCGTTGACGATGCAGTGGGCGAAGTCTTCGAGCAGCGCCACCGGGCCGGGAACCTGCTCGTACGATGGTTCGCGCGTCCCCGGCGAGACGCCCGCGCGACAGAGCGCGGGCATCGCGGCGGCCAGGCTGTCGAAACGGGTGCGGTCGGCGGGGTCGGAGAAGGCGGCGTACCAGAAACTGGCGACACGCGGGCCGGGATTGTAGCGGGGATAGCCATACCAGGCGGCGGGATCGGCCAGCCGGGTAGCGCCGGGGAGATAGCGCTGGCGCACCAACAGATCGAGCACCAGCTTGCCCGCGGCGCTCCACAGGCGCAGATCGCT
>DASYGC010000153.1:0-3011 GCA_036000225.1 Ktedonobacterales bacterium
GAGCGCGCGGCGCGGGTCTGTGGCCTGCGCCCCGAAGCCATCGTCGAGGCGGCGCGGCTCTACGGGCGCGCGGGCGCGGCGTTGATCTACACGGCGCGCGGTCTGGAGCACCAGAGCATGGGGGTGGACAATGGGGTCGCCGCGGCCAATCTGGCGCTGGCGACCGGCAACTTTGGCCGGCCCGGCGCCGGATACATGACGCTCACTGGTCAGGGCAACGGGCAGGGCGGTCGCGAAATGGGGCAGAAGGCTTCGCAACTGCCCGGTTGCCGCGAGATCGAAAACCCGGACGACCGCGCCTACATCTGCTCGGTCTGGGGCATCGCGGAGCCCGCTCTGCCCCATGCCGGCTACCCTGCGACGCTCATGATCCCGGCCATGCTGCGCGAGGAGATTCGTGGTTGCCTGATGATCTGCTCCAACGCGATGGTCTCGCTGCCGGACCAGCACACCGTGGAGCGGGCGCTGCGCGGTCTGGACCTGTTCGTGGTCATTGACTTCTTTCTCTCGGAAACGGCGGAGCTGGCCGATATCGTGCTGCCGGGCAATAGTTGGGCGGAGGATGAGGGCACGGTCACCAGTCTGGAGGGGCGTGTCATCAAGTACAACCGGGCGGTCGAGCCACCGGGCGAGGCGCGCCGCGACTGGGAGATCATCTGCGACCTGGCGCGCCGCCTGGGGAAGGGTCAGTATTTTCCGTTCCGCGCGCCGCGCGAGATCTTCGACGAGTTGCGCCTATGTACGCGCGGGGCCAAATCCGACTATTGGGGCATCACCTACGAAAAGATTGACGCGCAAAATGGCGTGTTCTGGCCGTGTCCCACCGAGGATCACCCGGGCACGCCGCGCCTGTATGAGCAACGCTTCGGCTTTCCTGATGGCAAGGCGCGCTTCAATGCCGTCACCTATCTGCCGCCCGCCGAGGAGCCCGATGCGGAGTTCCCATTCGTGCTGACCACCGGGCGCGTGATCTATCAGTACCTCTCCGGCAACCAGACGCGACGCACGCCCTTTCTGCTGGAGCAGGCGCCGTGGCCCTGGGTCGAGATCCACCAGGAGGCGGCGGCGCGCCTCGACATCCTGGATGGCGACTGGGTCACGGTGCGCACGCGGCGCGGCGAGCTGACGGCGCCGGCGCTGGTGGTGCGCTCCATCCGGCCCGACACGCTGTTCATTCCGTATCACTACGGCCACACACAGGCGGCGAATATCCTGACCAACCCGGTATTGGAGCCGATGAACAAGATCCCCGAATACAAGGTCTGCGCCGCAGCCGCGGCCAAAGCCCTCGCGCCGCCGGACTGGGCCGCCGACCTGGCGCCCGCCGACCTGGTCGCGGCGCAACGTCGCCGGCGCGAGCTGCCGATGGCCGCCGCCCGCCCAACGCCAATCACGCGCTAGAAAGGGATGGCGCCATGGCGGTCAAACGGATCTTTCTCGATCCTGCGCGCTGCATCGGCTGTCGCGCCTGCGTGGCGGCATGTCGCGAGTGCGACACGCACAAGGGCGAGAGCATGATCTATATTGACTTCCTCAATCGGGGCAATACGATTGCCACTTCGCCCACACTCTGCATGCACTGCGAAGACCCGCTCGCCCCCTGTGCGCAGGTCTGCCCGGCCCAGGCGATTCTCGTCAGTCCCGATGGGGTGGTGCACCAGGCGGACGAGACGCGCTGTATCCATTGCCAGAATTGCGTCTATGCCTGCCCCTTCGGGGTGCCCAAGCTCGATGTGGCTGGCGAATACATGCGCAAGTGTAATCTCTGCTATGACCGGACCAGCCTGGGCAAGGGCCCCATGTGCGCCACGGTCTGTCCGACCCAGGCGATCTATTACGGCACCTATGAGGAGTGGATCATGGCGGGTCGGGCCCAGCAAAAGGCGCGGCCGGTCAACACGTTTTTCTTCGGGGAGCAGCTGGTGCGTACGCGCAATTATGTGGTGATGACCGACCAGGATGATGCGCTTGATCTGACGGCGCTGGCCATCGCCGCCAGCACGGGCCAGCTCTCCGCGTATCCTGAGCCGACCGCGGGGCGCAACGTCGCGCCGTGGGCCGATGCGCAGTCCGCCGGTGTGCCGCGGCGTGACGCTCCGCCGCACCCCTGGGCGCCACGAACCCCACAGTCGGTACCCACCACCGCATCTCCCGCGGCGCCGGCCATGCCCGGTCCAGGCAGCGGGCCACGCGCGGCAGGCGTTACTGGAGCGGCGCCATCCAGCGCAGTGTCATCCCTCGCATCGCAGGAGGCCTCCCATGACGAGCCCTAGCGGCTTCCACCAGTCGGGCGAATCTCCCACCACACCCGATCCGACCACACCCGATCTGACTACACCCGATCCCACGCACACCGATGCCGCGACCTCCGCTCCCTCGCGTGGGCGCGTCGCCCGTGTACTGGCTCCCGCTCGTGCGGAGTCCTTCCAGTCGCACGCGGAGTTCCCCTATGAGTGGCGTGAGGACGACCTCGTCACCCGTCGCGATACCTTACGCTTTCTGGTGGCTGGCACCGGCGCGCTCTTCGTCGCCACCGGCGCGCTGGCGATCATCGGCAGCCTCCCCGCTGGCGCGCCCGGGCAGGCCGTGGCGATCGCCCAGGTGGGTGAGTTGGCGCCCAACGCGTGGCGCGTCTTCGACTTCCCCGATCGGTTTGCGCAGGGTATCCTCATCAACCTGCCAGGTAAGGGCTTGGTGGCCTACAGTGATGTCTGCACCCACCTCTCCTGCGCGGTGATCTATACCGGCGACGGCAAGCATCTGCACTGCCCCTGCCATGAGGGGCTCTTCGATGCGGCCTCTGGGGCCGTGCTGGCCGGGCCGCCGACGCGCCCATTGCCGCTGATCCAGCTCGCCATGCGGGACGGCACCATCTATGCGGTGAAGGAGATCGTGCGATGAACGAGTTCGAGGACGACGATGCGACCCGATATGCCGGCACCACGGCGAATGACCGGTCAGGAATGACGATGACCGGTCAGGAGGAACGCGGTCGGGCGCCGGCGCGCCAG
>DASYGC010000154.1:0-5392 GCA_036000225.1 Ktedonobacterales bacterium
TGCCTACACTCTGGACGAAACGCCCGAGGGGACACAATTCGCGCGCGAGTTTGTGTATGGCGCGGCGGGCGTGGAACTGCCCGAGGCCATAGCGGCTGAGGTGCGCGGGCGCATCGCGGAGGAGTCGGCTGAGGCGCTACGCCGGCTCAAGGTGGTGCTGGAAGGTGGCGCCGCGGAATAGGCGTAGCGCCGCCGTGGGCTGCCGTGCACACCGCGTCGTCCGATGGTGAGCATGCGAGGTGTGCAACGCGAACGATACTTCCCGCGTAGACCTTTCGAGTTGTCAACTCGCGAGCGGATGAGTTTGCGGCTCGCGCGGGCTGAGGCGGTGGACGGAGGAGATCCGATGCGTGAGCGGATGCGCGACCGAAGATGGCATCGCCCGAGTTCGATGGTATGGGCGTTGGCGGTCGCGCTCCTGCTGCCGTTAGGGGTGGGTCTGGCGGGCACGACCTACGCGCGACCCGCGCATTGGGCGGCGCGCGCGGCGGCCAGCGGCCACGTGACAATTCTCGTGCTCGATATGTCTGGGAGTATGGGACAGCCGGGCCAGGGCGGCAATGATCCCAACGGGTTGCGCTGCTCCGCGGCGCACGCTTACATAGATTTGAGCGGCGCGGGCCAGTGGATCGGCGTGGTGGGACTCGCGCATCCACTGGCGGCGCCTGGCACGGCGGAACAAGCGGAGACCTACGCGCAGCCGGCGGAAATGAGCACCGATTCCGCCCGCGCCGCGATGCGCAAGGCGCTGGATACGCAATCCAATGGCTGCATCGGCGACGGCACGACGCCCATGGCCGACGCGCTGGCCAAAGCCGACACCATGCTGCATGCTGCCACGCGCGGCACACTCAGCGGATCGGTGATCCTGCTCACTGACGGGCTGCCTGACCCCAATGGCCCGGCACAGATCGCCGAAATTCACCAACAACTGCCCGACTTTCAGAACCATAACTGGCCGATTGATACGATTGCTCTAGGCGACGCCGATCGCGGCTTTCTGGCCGGTGTGGCGAATGCGACCGGCGGCAAAGCCTACGATGTCGCCGCCGGTCCGGTGCCGGGCATCTCGCCGCTCAACCTCGAACCGTTCTTTCTGGATATCTATCGCCTCAATACGGGGCGCAGCCTGCAGCATGCGGTGGCGCCGCTGACGATCGCGAGCGGCACGGCACGCCAATTCCATGTCGGCCGCTTCATCGCGCACATTGACGTGCTGGTGGTACGCGATTCCCCCAATGTGGGAGTGCAGCTCTACGCGCCGGGGAACTATCCCAACAGTCCCGAGCAGCCAGGACAGGCGCGTATCGTGCAGAGCGATCCGCACTACGTGATCTACGGCATTGACACGCCGGTGCGCGGCGACTGGACACTGGCGTTTAGCGGCTCGGGCCAGGTGCTGGCGGATACGCTGATCGCCTCGACGCTGGCGTTACAACTGGTGAGCCCGACGGTGAATCAGCACCTGCCGGTCGGGCTTGGCCTGGGCCTGAACGCGGCGCTCCGCGATGGCAGCGACCAGGTGCTGGCTGAGCCGGTGAGCGTCGCGGCAACGCTGACGCCGGCCAATGCCAGCGGCGCGGTGGGCCAGGAGGTGGCACTGAATGATCCGGGTGGCGCCAATCCCACTGGCAATTACGCGGGGCATGTCACCGTGCCGGCGACGGCGCCGCGTGGCACCTATCTGATCGCGCTGCAAGCCAACCTGAATGACGCGCAGGTGGATCTGGTCGTCCCTGTCGTCTTCGAGGCATTTCCGATCCCAACGTTGCTTTCGCCCGCCGATGGTAAGCCGCAGCTCGGCGGCCTGGCGCTCAACGCGGTACCCAGCGCGCCATTGCCCGTAACCTTCGGACTGACGGTGGATGGGCGGATGCAGGCGGAACCCAACGTCAGCGCCACGCTCAGCGCCGGCACGCAGCCCGTGCCGCTGGCGGCTGCGAACGGCACCTGGCTGGGAACGTATATCCCCACGGCCAACGGGGCGCAGCCACTGACCGTGCGGCTCACGGGCACCTACCATGGCACGGACCTGGCGGCATGGTCGTATACCTTGCCGCTGGCCATCGCGTTGCGCCCATCGCTGGTGGTGCGGGGAGTGGACGCGCGTCGTCCGTACCCGGCCCATCGCACGCTGAGTGTCACACTGGCTTATTTCCGCCAGGCAGGTACACCCGATCCGACCGCGGCGGGGCATATCAGCGCGCTGCTGCTGCCGCCAGGCGGCATCGGCGTGCCGCTGGCGCTGCAACCACAACTGGATGCGACAGGCACGCCGATACCCGGCGCCTATGCCGCGACGCTGTCGTTCGGCGCGCCGGGAACCTATACGCTGCACGCGGTCTTCGACGATACGGTGGCCAACGACCATAGCGAGGCACTGTTCGTGCTTAAGGTGATTGACTTCCCTACCGCGGTCACCGCGCCGATGGCGCCGGGCCAATCGCTCACCAACTGGGGGCCGCTGGGCGGACTGTATAGCCTGCCCGTGGTAGGCTGGTTCGCCGGGCCGCCGCTGGGTGGCCAGGCCAGCCAGCCAACGGCGGTGGTACGCGGGCAGGTGTTGCTGGCGGGCCAGGCCTACACGGGCGGCACGCTGCGTGCCGCGGCGTATGCGGTGGGCAGCTCGCGCGCGCTCCCCGCGACGGTCAGCCGTACAGGTAATGCCTATGTGGTCCAGTTCCAGCCACCAGCGTCCGGGCCGTACAACGTGCTCGTGACGTGGCAGGGCGATTTCGCCGGGGTGAAGGCCGACCAGGAGCCGACCATCAATCTGTTGCAGGCGGCGATTGTGAGTCCCGACCTGGGTGGGTGGGTACGCGCCTGGCTGGTGACGCTGCTGTATCTGCTGGTGCTGCTGTTGCTGGGTCAGCTGGGACGTTTCGGCGCGACGCCGGTGCCGGTGGGCGCGCTGCAGGCCAGCGGCAAGCCCGATGAACTCTATCCGCTGGACCGAAGCCATGCGCCACTGTGGCGCCGCTACCTGTGGCGCAACCGGCTGCGTACATCGGATATCGGCCTGCCACCGGGCGCCGAACTGAGATTCCGGCACGGTCGTGGGCCGCAAGTCGCGGCCGATCGCGGAATGCGCGGCGCGGTGGGCGTGGAGGTCAACGGCGCGGCGCTAAGGATTGGAGCGCCGCCCGTCGAGCTGGAAGGCGCGGTGCTCAGCTTCGGTCAGCGGGCGCTCGACGACGGCGACCCATTCGCGACCGACGACGTGGACGATGGATTCGGCACGCGGGCACGGCCACGTGCGCGCCAGACGGCTGGCGCGAGGGATGATGCGCTGGCCGCGCAGTACCTCTACAAATCGCCAGCGGAACTGAAGGAGCACGAGGAGGCGCACGACCCGTGGGCGAGCCTTGCGGCGGCGGGCGACGACAGCGGCGATCCGTTTGCCGAGGGACCACGACGGCCGGCCTCGGCGCTCGAACACGCTGGCGCCTTCTTCGCGCTTTTCCGTCCCCAGCGGCGCGCGCCCGAGGATGACGACGGCGACCCGTACCTGGATGAGCAGCCACCGGCGCGGCGCGCGCGGCGTGGTCGCCAGGAGCGCTATGACGACCTGGATGAGTATGATGTGGCGCCGCCACGCGCCAGCCGGCGTGGAGGCCGCTCGCGTGGGGATGCTTTCGACGATCTGGATGCGCTGGACGCCGGATCGGCGCGGGCGCGGGAGAGCAAGCGGCGCGCGCGGCGCGACCCGTTCGACGACCGGGACACGGGCGCGACATCTCGTTCGCGCCGGTCGCGCCGCGACGACGAGTGGTAGCGCTGCGACGCCCTGCGCGCGCCCCGACGCACCGCGGCGCGGTATGGTGGGGCGGGAGGGTGCCCATGGACGAAAGTCACTGGGCGGTACAACGCATATGGTAGGGTAGTCGTAGACACGTTGCTGGGTAGCGCAACCCAAGGACGTTTCAGGGCAGGAGGGGTAAGGCATGGGGGCACGAGATCGCGACTTCTGGGCAGACGGCGAGTCTGGTGGCGCGTCGGTCGCGGGACCATCGGATGCGTCGGCGCCACGCGCGTTGCGCGAGCCGCGCGTGGATACGCCCGCGCTCAACATCTACCTGGGAAGTACACCCGCGCTTGCCGGCCTCTGGCTCGACCGCTACGAGCTGAACGACCTGCTGCCACAGGATCGTCGCCGCGTCGCCAGCCTGTACATTGACATTGATGCGCCGCCGCCCGAACTCTCGGAACTGGCGACCTGGCGCCAGGGCAGCGATGGCTGGACGCGAGTCGAAATCAAGCATATCGAAGTGCCGCTGGATATTGAGTACAATACGCTCTCTGGCTCGCAGGCTGAACATCTGCTGATCGAACCACACCTGCCGCGCTCGTACAGCCACGGCGCTGGCGGTATCCGCAACAACGGGCATGTCGCGCTGGCGGCCAATGTGGACGAGGTTACCACACGCATCGAGCATCTGCTGTCGGCGCTGGTCTCCTACGGTGGCGAGCGCACCGAGCGGCGCGCGCGCGACATTCTGGTCAACATCGTCGCCTTTCTGGGCGGTGGCACCGGCTCGGGCACGCTGCCCGATATCGCGCTGCTGGTGCGCAATATCCTGCGGCGCAATGGCTACCCCGCGCGCGTCTTCATCTACTGTCTGCTGCCCGAGCATATCGGGTCGGCCACACCGCAGGAGATCAGCTGGCGCCGCAGCAACGAGGTGGCGACGCTGCAGGAGCTGATGGCGCTGAGTATTCTGGGCCACACGACGACCGGCTACAAGAAGGTGCTGGGCAGCATGCAGCTGGATGTCGAGGCCGAACCGATCGCCAACGAGATCTTCCTGCTGGGGCGCACGGAAATGAGCTCACCCGCACAGGTGGCGCAGATCGCGGGGATGGATATGGCGATGCGTATCAGCGATCGCTCGGGCGTGGGACGCCACGAGCGGTCGCTGCAGTCCGACCTGCAGTGCCTGGCACAGCGCGACGACCGCAACCTGTATACCATGTTTGGGACCACCTGCCCGATGGAAGTGGTGCTGCCAGCGCGCGAACTGGCCGAGGCCTTCGCCTATCGCAGCGCGCGGACGCTCATCAAGGATCTCACCGGCTCTGGCAGGGCACCGGCCACCACCGCGGGACGAGCGGCGGCCAATCGCGGCGAAGAGCAGACGGCGGGCATCCGCGGCGAGCTGCGCCAGCGGTATCTCAAACGCGCGCAGCCGTGGCATGACGCGTTGCGGCCCGATGTCCAGCGCCTGCCAGCGCGACCCTTTGAGAACGCGCGCACGCAGCGCGCGCTCGACGTGCTCTACGATGCCATGGAGGAACGCGCCGAGCGTGCGACCGCCGATATGGAGGAGGCCAGCAAGGCGCTGCTGCGCGAGGAAGAACAGGCGACCGATGCCACTGTGCCGCCTGGCGGAAT
>DASYGC010000155.1:0-4151 GCA_036000225.1 Ktedonobacterales bacterium
ATTCTTGATCTCACCAAAATTGCCAAGAAAAACCCCAGTTCCCAGGTGCGTTCCTGGACGCAGGTGGCTCATCGGCCCGACGCGCGCGCCAGCATCCATCACCGCCGACTCAAGCCATGAACCCAGAACCGTACAATTATCGCCGATCAAACTGTCCTGGATGCTGCTGTACGGGCCAATCGTGCAATTCTCACCGATCTCGGTCGCGCCATGGAGCACTGTGAACGGATAGATCGTCGTGTCCATGCCAACAGGAATGCCGCAATCCACGTCAGTTGTCGCAGGATCCACAATCGTTACACCAGAACGCATCAGGTCGTCGAGCGTACGGCGTCGCAAGATTGCGGCCGCCTCGCTCAGCTCTACCCGATCGTTCACGCCTGCCGTCTCATTGAGCGGCGCGCTGATCGTCTCGATGTGGCGACCTTCATTGGCAGCGAGATCGACCAGATCGGTGAGATAGTATTCCCCTGAGGGGTGTGACTCCACTCTGGACAATCGCGACCACAGCCAGTCCGCCTGGAAGCAATAAATCCCTGAGTTGACCTCAGTAATACCCAATTGCTCCGGCGTACAATGGCGCTCTTCGATGATGCCGCGAACCAGTCCAGCAGTATCGCGCACAATGCGGCCATACCCTGTGTCGCGATCAGCTTCACCCGTTAGGAAAGTCACGGTGGCCCCTGCCTGCTCGTGGGTCACGAGCAGTCTTGTCAGCGTCGCTGGTCGAACCAGTGGGCTATCACCGTACAGCACCAGAACCGTGGTGGGCCGCTCAGGGCCATTGCCGGTCAGCAGTGGCAGTGCGGCCCGAACGGCATCACCTGTGCCGAGCGGTGCCGCTTGCAGCGCCACCTGATAGGATGGCAGACCCCTGACTTCTAAAAGCGCCTGTTTGACTCGTTCAGCCTCGTGCCCGAGTACGACGACCAGCTGGCTACCGCGATCCTCAGCTTCGTGCGCACTGGTGAGGAGGCTGTTGGGAGTGGCGAATCTCGCGTCGTCCAGCGCGGCATTCGCGGCAAAGAGGACATGGGCGAGGAGAGGGCGCCCGGCGATAGAGTGTGCCGCTTTGGGGATGCGCGAGCGCATACGTGTGCTCTTACCAGCCGCCAGAACTACGGCCACCTGTGTCATCGCCTATCCAACTTCTCCCTACAAACACCAGACACTTGTTATCGTTGCCGATCTCTTCTCGCACTGATCATTCGCCACATGAGGAGAAGGCTGGGGCGCCAGGATTCGAACCTGGGATCGTGGATCCAAAGTCCACTGCCTTACCGCTTGGCCACGCCCCACTGCTACTGGGGGTGCGTCCGCGGGACGCGCGCTCCCCACCGAACCACATTATAGCATAGTGACTCGACCAGACAATCACTCTGGCACCGGCGCCGCGGTTGACGCGATTGAACGCATGTGCTATGTTCCCACGCACCAACAACACGATATCAGTCAAACTGAGCGAGGTGGCGGCGTGGACGAGCAATCAGCGCGTAGTCAGGCAACTGGCCGCCTCTCCGTGCCTGATGAATCCAGACTACTCGCCGACGTTATAGCGCCAGATGAAGTGTTACCTGAAGGCAGTGCGCTCGTCCAACGCGCATACGCCGTGCTGACATCCGTTGGGCAGCCGCAGCCGATCGAACGACTCGTCAGTGCGGTGTTCGGTGTGCCCTCTTCGATTGTCGGAGCGACCGCGGCCTGGCATACCCTGTTGACAACTCTGTTGCGCGGCTCGCCACGGTTTGTTTGTGGTGACGATGGGTTGTGGCGGCTCGCCCGATGGGACGTCGCGGCGCTGAACCTCGCCGACATGGAGTGGGCGGTTCTCGACATCGAGACGACTGGACTGGCGCCCGGACGTCACCGCATCCTCGAGGTTGGTGTCGTGCTCGTGCGCGGCGGCGAACTCGGCGATGTGTATCAGCGTCTCATCAATCCCGAGCGGCGTGTCCCGCAATTCATTACCTCGTTCACTGGTATCCGCCAGGGGATGGTCAATCGCGCAAAACGGCCGGCGGTTGTGCTCCCCGAGCTCCGCGCGTTCCTGGGTGACCACGTGGTAGTCGGCCACAACATCGGATTCGACCTTGGATTTCTGGCCTATGAGGCTGACCGCCTGGGACTCCAACTCGGCTTCCCCGAATCGGGCATTGATACCATCGAGCTGGCGCGACGTTACTTGACCGGTATGCGACGCGCCCGGCTCGATCGTGTGGCTGCGGCGCTGCACGTACAAGTGCGCAACCGGCACCGGGCGCTGGGCGATGCCCGCGTTACGGCGCAGGTATTCGCGTTGCTGTTGTCGCGGGCGATGGAAGCGGGATGCAAGACGCTCGAAGATCTCCGGGGAGTGCTGGCGCAGACTGGTTCGTCCATCACCAGTCTGCCGCCCACGCGGCCAACTGGCGGCCTCTACCTGAATGCTGCATGGCGACGAGACTTCCCGGCCCTACCAGGGGTGTACCTGATGAAGGACGCGAACGATGAAGTCATTTATGTGGGCAAAGCAAAATGCTTGCGCGACCGGCTCGCATCCTACTATCATCAACCGCTGGGCTATATTCGCAAGTTAGATGGGTTGCTCCAAAGCGTGCGGGCCATTGAGGTGCGCGTGCTCGGATCGGAACTTGAAGCCCTGTTGGTGGAGTCGCGGCTCATCAAAGAGTTGCAGCCACGCTACAACGTGCAGTTGCGCAACTACGAACACTATCCGTTCATCAAGGTAGATGTGCAACATGCGTATCCTCGGATCTATGCCACGCGTGAGGTAGCTGCCGATGGGGCGCGCTATTTTGGCCCATTCCGCAGCGCGCGTATTGTGGATGTCACCATTGAGCTGCTTCATCGCGTGTTTGCGATTCGTAGTTGCACACGGGCGTTGCCGCCACAGGCGCCTGCCAGCGAAGCCTGCTTACGCTACCATCTGAAACGCTGCCCTGCCCCATGTCGGGGAGATCTGGCCGCTGATGACAACCGAAATTATCGTACCGCGGTAGACGAGGCCTGCGCCTTTCTCGGCGGCGATCGCGACGATCTGCTCGATCGTCTGCGCCGAGATATGTTTGCGGCGGCGGCCCGCCAGGATTTCGAGCGGGCGGCGCGATTACGCGATGCCGTGCGCGGGGCGGATCAGGTGTTGCTGGGCCAACGCCTGGTTTCGGGCGCGGTAGATGCTAACAATCTGCTGATCGCTTATCCGTCGGCTACTCCAGAGCACACGGAGTTGTTTCTGGTGCGCCACGGTCGCCTCATCGACCAGCGGTCGGTGATTACCGAGATGGCGTCCATTCACGGCGAAGTTGAGGCGTTGTTAGGACAGGCGGCACAACTTGGCAGACCGCCCGACCGAGTTGGACGTGCCGAGGTTGATCAGATCAATATCATTGCGCGTTGGATCCACAAACACAGTGAGAGCGATTCACGCAGCTTCTTCCCGCTGCCGAAAGATTTCAGCGACCAACATGTGTTAGCCGAATTTGTGGAACATGTCTCGCAGACAATTAGTTCTACAAGCACGTAACTGTTCAGGTCGGTGCGGGAAGGGGGGGCTAGCCAGGCGCCGCGCATAGGGCGGCGGCGAGCGCGGCATCATCCCAGGGCACCTGTGCCAGCATCTCGCGGGCGCGCGCCCGATGCTCTGGTGTGCGGCTTGCCAGCTCCACGAGCAGGTAGTCGCGATAGATGCCAAGGAAGTAGTTCTCGAAGCCGAGCGTGCGAGCGCAGATGGACCGCAGCGCACGACGCTCCTCCGGCGCCTCGGGCACGGTAGAGTGCCACACGCCACGGCAGCGTGCATAGATTTCGGCAAGTAGGTCGGCCCATGCGCCGCCGATTCGTTCGCGATAGAGCCGGTGGCAGTCATGCTTGCGCGCGACGTAAGTCTGGGCCTGGAGCGCCAGCAGCGCGGTAGCCGCCCAGCCGGTGGCACGGATCAGGTCGCGGGTGCCGATCTGTTCGTGGCCGTCGGGCAGATGGGTCTTGCGCCGCAGGTAGCCAAAGAACTCATCATTGGCATCAGGATAGGCCAGTGGCGCGATCACCGGCAGTGGGCGAGCAAAGAGGTTGATGAGACGCCAGTACGAGGTGTGCAACCGGTCGCGCGCCCAGACATCCAGCGGCACGATGGGGTAGGCATCACGAATATCAAC
>DASYGC010000156.1:0-2650 GCA_036000225.1 Ktedonobacterales bacterium
CAGGCGCCGTACTGGTTGTTCGTGCTGGTGGCGCTGGGCATGGGCGCCGGCAGTGCCGTTGGAGGTCTCAAGGTCACGCGTACCCTCGCGGAAAAGGTGACGAAGATGGACCACACCGAAGGCTTCGCCGCCAACCTCACGACAGCGGTGCTGGTGGCCTTCGCGTCCAATCTCGGCTTGCCCGTCTCCACCACGCATGTCAGTTCCGGCGCGATCATCGGCATTGGACTGCGCTCGGGCCTGGGCCGCGTCAACTGGAAGGTGGTGCGCGACATGGCGCTGGCGTGGGTGGTCACGCTGCCCGGCGCGGGTCTGCTGGCCATCGCCGCCTATCTGCTGATCTCATTGGTTCGCGGTGGAGTGTAGTCGAGGCGAACAAAAAGCCCCAATCAAGGGGCATTGGTAGCGGTGGCAGGATTTGAACCTGCGGCCAAGGGCTTATGAGTCCCCTGCTCTACCACTGAGCTACACCGCCATAACAGGGAGCGGCGCCCACCACGGGCGCCGCTGGTAGCGGGGGCAGGATTCGAACCTGCGACCTCCGGGTTATGAGCCCGACGAGCTAACCACTGCTCTACCCCGCGTCGCATCCATGTTATACCTCATGTCCGCCGTGCTGTCAAGTCGATAGCAAGCTGCCGCCGCACCGCATCCGCTCGTCCCACTGTGTTTGACGCTCGCCCATGCCCGGGCTACACTCTTTGTGCTGGTCGCGGTCGCGTGCGCGGCGGTGCGGTGTCCGGCGTGCGTGGGAGGTGGGGCTGTGCGACGTGTGACTGAGTATGACTGGTGGACCTGGTGCCGGCGCAATCTCCTATGGCCCGTCGCGTTGCCGCTCGGCCTGGCGGCCATGGCCGCTTCGCTGCTGGTGCTGACCGCCGGGCCGGCGACCGCCGCGCGCGTGCCCTCGGGCCGACTTGCACCTCCCAGTCAGCCCTACACCGTTGAGTTTGGCCTCGGCGCGCCCGTGATTGAAGCATCCACGGCCTTTGTCGTCGATGCGGATACGGGCGTCGTACTCTACTCCAACCATCCCGATGTGGAGCGGGCGATGGCCAGCTGCACCAAAATCATGACGGCGCTCGTCGCCGTCCAGCACGGCGCGCTGAGCCAGACCGTCACCATTGGAGCCGATGCCGCCGCGCTCGTCAACCCCGACAACAGCTATATGGGGGTCAGCCAGGGCGAGAAGCTGACGCTCGACGACCTGCTGTACGGACTCTTGTTGCCCTCGGGGAACGATGCGGCGGTCGCCATTGCCGACGCCATCGGCGGGAACCAGGCGCAATTCGTCGCGATGATGAATCAGGAGGCGGCCGCGCTGGGCCTCACGCATACCCACTTCGCCGATCCGCATGGGCTCGATGCGCCACGCCACTACACCACCGCCCGTGACTTGACGGAGCTGGCCGTCGTCGCGCTGCACAACCCGACCATCGCGAAGATCGCCGCGACCCTGCACCACGCGATCCCACCGTCGGCCACCCACAAGGGCTTCTTCTTGACGAACTACAACAGCCTCCTGCCGGGCGCGCGTACGCCATATCCAGGCGCTATCGGCTTCAAGCCAGGTAACACCGGCGATGCCGGGTGGTGCGAAGCGTTCGCCGCCCGGCGTGATGGTCATCTGGTAATCGGCGTCGTCCTCAACGACCCCACCTGGACCCAGCGCAATATTGATATGCATGCCTTGCTCGACTGGGGCTTTGCCCAGTTGAATGTGCCGCCAGCCGGATAGGCGCACACGTGCTTCGGACGCCAGGGAAGTACAAAGGAGGCTGGATGTTTCCCATCGCGCATGTGTGGCTGCTCGAACAGGTCATCGCCGACCCCCTGCCAGCGCACTATCTCGGCTGTGTCTGGCCGGATATGCTCTTCGGCAGCCCGCTCAGCCACGCGGAATCGCACCAGCGGGGCACCCAACTGTTGGCATATGCCCGGCAGCGCCAGGTGGACGGCACGCACCATGCTGACGAGTTCGCCGCGTTCGTCACCGGCGTGCTGACCCATGGCAGTGAGCCGCATGGTTTCGATTGGTACAGCGATGAGGCGTATGGCGATCAGCCACTCTCGGCCAGAGGCTACGCCTTCCAGCGTGGCGGGTCGCTGGCGGAAGCTACCGCTGCCGCCTGCCGCCTCGCGCCCAGTTATGGGCCTTGGAAGGCGCATAACATCGTCGAAATGGCGTTCGAGGTGCCGCTGCGGTTGGCAGACCTGCGTCTCGGCGAGCGCTTCGTCGCCGCCAACGGCGATCGCGCGCTGATCGACCGCATCGCCACGCCGCTGGCGGACTGCTTTGGTTATCCTGCCGACGAGCTTGCCAGCGCCATGCGAACCTTTGGCCAGTGGTGGTCGGTGCCGGACTCAAACACATCGCTGGCCCATCTCTACGCGCTCCAACTGCGGGCCAAGCACGGCGTGACCGATGTTGATGAACCGGCGCTCGCCGCTCTCATTGAGCGGGCCACCACACTCATCGCGCCCGACCGTGACACCTATCTCGCCACCGCCGTTAACGGCGTCGCGCGCATGCTCGACGAACTGGGTGCCTGGTGAGCCTGGCTGGCTGTCGCCGCCCAGCGCGCATCACAAATTTCCGGCGCCTCGCGCGATGGCGCGGCATACGCGCGATGGTATACGCAACTCCAAC
>DASYGC010000157.1:0-1821 GCA_036000225.1 Ktedonobacterales bacterium
GATTCCACTCAGCATCCCCGGTCCCTGGGTGATGCCACTGGGCGGCGCCACCTGGCGCGCGGGGACGATCGTCATCCGTCCGCGTGAGCCATCCCTGAGCAAGACCGAGCGCTGCAGCCTGGCGCGGGAGATGGCGCGAGACATTGGCCTGGCGCTGGAACGCGCTCACCTGGCAGAGGCGCTGGAAGAGGCGCGTGTGCACGGCGAAACCGAACGGCTACGCAATGCGCTGCTATCGTCTGTCTCGCACGACCTGCGCTCGCCGCTGGCCTCCATGATCGGCGCGGCGAGCACGCTGGCCGCCTATGAGGGGCAGCTGCCGGCGGCGGAACGGCGCGAGCTACTCGAGGCCATCCTTGGCGAAGGTCAGCGGCTGGATCGCTACATCCAGAATTTGCTCGACATGGCCCGTCTCGGACACGGCTCGCTTACGTTGCACCGCGATTGGGTCGATGCCAGCGAAATCGTGTTGGCGGCGGTCGCGCGGCTGCGCCGTTACCACCCGGCGATGGCCATCGAAACCCACCTTCCGGCCGAGACCTTGCTGCTATACGTGCATCCGGCGCTGATCGAGCAGGCGATGTTCAACATTTTGGAGAACGCCGCCCACGTCTCTCCACCGGGGCGGCCGGTGGTGGTCACGTTGGTTGTGGTGGAGAGAACGATACGCATCGAGGTGAGCGATGAAGGTCCGGGCATTCCCATCGAGGAGCGCCAACGCATCTTCGACCTGTTCTTTTCCGTCTCCCGCGGCGACCGCGCGCCCAAGGGCACTGGCCTGGGCCTTTCGATCTGCCGCGGCATGATCGGTGCGCACGGCGGGAGCGTGGAGGCGCTGGCGCGTGAAGGCGGCGGCACCATCCTGCGCGTGACGCTGCCTCTGCCCGTGCCGCCGGAGCCGGTCGCGTGAACCCGAATGCTCCCACAGTGCTGGTGATCGACGACGAGGCGCAGATCCGCCGGTTCCTCGATATCGCGCTGCGTGCCGAAGGCTATCGGGTACTGCAGGCCAGCACCGCCGAGGAGGGCCTCGCCCTGGCGGCGACCCGCACGCCGGATCTGGTGGTCCTCGACCTGGGCCTGCCCGATCGCGAGGGCCACGAAGTACTGGCGGAGCTTCGCCAGTGGAGCGCGGTGCCGGTGCTGATGCTTTCGGTGCGCGACGCCGAAGCGGAAAAAGTACGTGCGCTGGACAACGGTGCCAACGACTACGTGACCAAACCGTTCGGCGTGCAGGAGGTGATGGCGCGTCTCCGTGCCTTGTTACGTGACCGCGCGATGACTGCATCGACCGAGCCGGCTCCACGCTATGACGATGGGCGCCTGGCGATCGACCAGACCCGCCGGGAGGTGACCCTCGACGACCAGTCTCTGGCGCTGACGCGCAAGGAATACGCCGTGCTCGTGATGCTGCTGCGCCACCTCGACCGGGTGGTCAGCCAGCACCAGCTGCTGCGCGAGATCTGGGGCGCGAGCCATGTGCAGGACACCCACTACCTGCGCATCGTCGTCGGACGCCTGCGCCAGAAACTCGGGGACGATCCGGCGGCACCACGGTGGCTCAAGACCGAACCGGGCGTGGGATACCGTTTCCTGGCCCATGACAGCCACGAGCGGTGGCGGAGAGAGTGTCCGCCTCCATAAACATCTAGCCTCATCTCTTTTAATCTCGTCTAGTAGCCATAAATCCATCTACCCCAACGGTTACGAGCGAATTTAGGGTCTCGCTTAATATCGTAGGGGCGCGTAAGATCGCCCTACCGTAGGCGGGTTTTAAGGTGGGTGTATCGTGCCGAGAATCGCGAAAGAGCTAAGTGCACT
>DASYGC010000158.1:0-4490 GCA_036000225.1 Ktedonobacterales bacterium
CGCGGGCATGGAGCCGCGCGCGAGATGGGGCAGATTCAGTTTGTCGAGGGGCTGCCAACGGCCGCGCTGCTGGGTCAGTTGACTGGCAACACCGCAATGAATGTGCTGACCAACTGGGGAGAAAGTTACTATACCTTTGACGAAGCTGAGATGGGCGAAGATGACCACCTCGACCCGCGCGAAGGCGGCGGGGTAAATCCGGCATATGGGGCGTGGCCGAGTGGGGATGCGGGGTGGAACAATCGGGCGGCGGGCGGACAAGGGAGTGGCGGGAGTTACCCCGCCACTCCCCCACCTGGGTCCGGGGGAAACTGGGCGGGCCGAGCCACCGGTGCATCATTGGGACAATTTCCCCCGTCTCCCGGGCCGTTCCCAGGACAAACATTCGGCACGGGAAACTCGGGCCGGCTAGGAGGCGGAGCTCCCTCGAGTCCCGGTCCGGGGATGAGTCAGCCGTCAGCACCCTCATCCTCCCCGCCAGGTCAGTCCTCGCCGGCGGGCTCGATGTTTCCCCGGCGTACCTCGCGCTCAGATCTTTCGGACGCGCTCCCGTTGGATCGCCGAGAACGGATGGTGCTCCTCTTGATCGACGGGCGGCGGAGTGTCGCGGACCTTGGGCGTCTCACGCGCCGGAACGACGATGAGGTGATGGCGGTGCTCGGCAATCTGAAAATGCTCGGTTTGATCGAATAGTGCCGCGGTTACCTGGGTAGCGGTGCGGTGGCGCGCGGCGCCCAAACCGAGCGAAGCGTGGGGCGGTGGGCGTCACGAGCGTTGGCGTAAGTGGTATGGTGGCGCCGCATACGGCGAGCAGGAGGATGACCGCAATGGGTCAGAAGAGGTGGCGTCCGGGTATCCGCCCCCAATTGACAATAATCGTGCTGCTGGCCGCTGTGCTGAGCACAGTCGCGACGCTGTTTGTAACAGAAAATGCCGTATTGAACTACGTGTCTCAGCAGGCCAGTCAGCAAGAAGTTCAGCATATGAAAATTGCCAGGCTGGTGCTGGGCACGGACTTTGGCGAGAACGTCTCCATCGCCTCCGACGGTAGCATGGTGGTGGATTCACCGGGAGCCAGCGGCAACCTCAAGACCGACGATCAGAACGCGCAGTTTACATTCGGGAAGTATAAGCTCAATAGCGATACTGATTACGTCGATCTGGTGCAGCAACTCGTTGGCGGTATGGTGTCAGTGTTCCAATGTGCCGATCAGAATGGTAAGCCTATCATCCCATGTCAGCGCATTTCCAGCACCTTTCGAGCGAGCGGCAACGCCGCCGGCACAGCGGGAACTGGTCTCTCGACCAGTCGCGCTGTCGACCAGTCAGTGTTTGATCTGAGCGCAACCGTCGCGGAGAACATGCGCCTCAGCGCGTCCTCACCCCAGCCATGGGTCGGGGTCGATACCGTCGATGGCACCCAATACTTCGCCGACTATACCCCGCTCTACAATCCGCAACAGCAGGTGATCGGCGTCATGTTCGTTGGTGTCAAATACAATGATGTGACCGCGGTCGTCGCCAACACAACGATCGAACTGGTCATCATCGGTACGATCATCATGGTAGCCGGTGTCATCCTCGCTCTGATCGTCGCTTCAGCCATTGTTGGCACGCTGCAGCGGTCCGCACGCCAGGTGGGCACGGCCTCCGAACGGTTTGGTACGATCGCGCAGCAACAGGCCAGCGGTTCGACCCAGCAGGTGTGGGCCATCAATGCTATCAATCAGGCGCTACAGAGCCTGGCTGAAACGGCAACCGACATCTCACGCCGCACCGACCAATTGGCGCAAATGGGCAACCAGGTCCTCCAGCGCCGCACGGAGATTTCGCCGACGCAGGTAGATTCGATCATCGCTTATATTACCCGCTCGGTTCGCGACATCAGTGTCGCCAGCAGCCAGCAATCGGCGACCTATCAGCGTATGACGGGTGCCATGCAGGCGGTGATGGAGGTGGCTGAACAAGTGGCCGGTGACAGCCAGCAAACCACTGAGAACGCGGATCGGCTGGAACAAGTCGTGCTCCAGCTCAATCAGTTGGTGGGTGTGCGCGGCCGGGTCACGCCAGCGGGCGCCATCGAAGCCCCACAGGCGCCATCACGAGCGAGTCAGGGCAATCTGTCGCGCGGTGGCAAGCGTGGCACCGTACAGGCGATGCGGTCAATGGGCAATGACCCGGTCAGCAGACCAGGTATGATGCCAGAGATGGCTGGCTCAGGCGCCGCACGACTGGGAGCGCGACCAGCAAGCGATAACAATATGCAGGGAAACTCTGGACGGCTGAGCGGATCAGGTAGTGCGAATCAGGGAATGATGATGTCCGGTGGCAACCCGCGATCACGCCCGTCCGAAGCCTGGATGATGCCTGACGCGCGGAATGGAAGTCAGCCTTATGGCGAACCTGAGCGCTTTGGCACTGGAGGCCGCGGGGGCTTCGGTAGCCAGGTCAATGGTCCTCTGGTAGGCTCCGCGCCAGGGAGCTCCGGCGTAGGCTGGAACTTGCCTAGCCTGAATGGGGGTCCCACCGGTGGCTGGAACGGACCAAGCCCGATGCCCGAGCCAACCTGGAACATGCCAGCGGGCCAGCCCGGCCAAACGCCCGGGGGGCCTGGCACGAATGGCATGAACGGCACGAATGGCAATGGGCGCTTCAACTTCGGCACGCCAGCGGATGGATTCGGTGGCATGCCACCGGCTGGGCAGGCCCCAGGTGGTGAAGAGCCGGCCCCCGATGCCACTTTCCCCTGGATGCAGCGTGACGACCACCAGTGATTCCGAGCTTCGCGTGCTTGAAAGGATCGCATGACATGCACGAGGATGTCCTGTCCCAGGTTCCCTTGTTCGCCCACCTGAGCAAACGTGACCTTCAAGTACTTGCCAGCAGTTGTCGCGAACGCGATTACCCGGCGGGCGCGCCTCTGCTACGCCAGGGCGACACTGGCGTTGGCTTGTTCGTCATCGTCAGCGGGCGCGTGCGCGTGACGCAGCATCAGCATGGTGGTGACGAACAGGAACTGGCCACGCTGGGGAGTGGTGAGGTGCTGGGGGAAATGTCGTTGCTTGACGATCTGCCGCGTTCGGCCAGCGCGATGGCGCTCGAGCCGACGCAAGCGCTCGTACTTCCCGTGTGGGACTTTCGCGCCATACTGCGCGACAATCCTGATATCGGCATTGGGTTATTGAGTGTACTCAGCAGGCGACTGCGCGGTGCGGAGAATCGTCCGAATTAGGCGCACCAAAGGGAAGAGCGCCCCTCACAACGAGCGCAATCTGCCTGGCACACTGGACACCGGCGTAGCCGATGGGAGATGAGGCACGCGATGTCTGCCGATAATCCCTCAGGGGACCAGAATACGCGGCCTGGGACCGGCCGGTCCCAGGCCGCGGGCTTGCATGCGCGGCTCAATGCGCGGCTACAGGCCCAACTCGATCGCACCACCTCGGGTGGAGTTTCGACCCGCTGCGCCGATGCTCCTTCTCCTCGGTTGTTGCATGCTATCGAGCAGTTCAATTACCGCGAGTATTTCGAGTGTCACGAGACGCTTGAGGGCATCTGGAATGACGAACCAGGCCCCGTTCGTGTGCTGTACAAGGGTATCCTGCAGATCGGTGTGGGATGTTACCATCTGCTCCGCGGCAATTACCGCGGAGCCATTCTCAAACTGCGGACGGGTACGGACTACCTGGAAGCTTTTGCGCCCGATTGCATGACGATCCAGGTTGCGCAGCTCATTGCCGATGCGCATCAGCTACGGTCGGCAATTATCGCACTGGGACCTGATCGCTTACGCGAGGTAGATCTGCTCCTACTGCCCCGCATCCAGGTCGGCGGCCCACCGCCTAAGCCCTAGGCGGACATGCTGCGGCACCTCAGCTGGTGGCTCCAGTGCTCTGGCATGCCCCGCGTCGCGGCGGCCACACGCACCTGACCCGCCCCAACCGATCCCTCCGCCAGCGCACCCTGATGAGACGCTGCTTGGCCTGGCATAGAGTATGCATACGTTCGATACGCGATGGGCAGGCACGCTTTGGCCGTGCTGGGGTCGAGTACGCTATAGTAGATGATAATGACACCGGCGTTGTGGAATGATCGCGCATGTCAGGAGGTGTCACGATGCGTCAGTACGATGACCTGCTGATCGATACCTTACTGGATTATGGATTCAGCGTCGAAGAGGCGCTGCGACTGATCAGGCTGCAAGAGCGCCTGGAACAGGACCGGCGCGCGCTGTGGGAACAGCAAATGGCGCGTTGGCTCTCGGGAACTGGTCAGTGGGACCAACACGATCATCTCAATTAGGTAGAGCGTCTTCGGGGTGAGGCCGGTGGGATTCGAACCCACGACACGAGGCTTAAAAGGCCCCTGCTCTGCCCCTGAGCTACGGCCCCCGAGCAAGCGGTGACGACGGCGGCGAGATGGTTTGCGCGTGCGCTGCCGGATAGCACCCAAAGCATAGCACGCGTTATACTGGACCCGCAACACACCGT
>DASYGC010000159.1:0-1995 GCA_036000225.1 Ktedonobacterales bacterium
ATCTATCGCCAGCTCGGCTGCGACATCATTGGGATGACGGCGCTGCCCGAGGCCAAGCTGGCGCGCGAGGCGGAGCTCTGCTACGCCACGGTGGCGTGTGTCACCGATTACGATGTGTGGTACGAGGGCCATGCGTCCGTGACGGTGGAGATGGTGGTCGCGAATCTCCTGAAGAATGTCGCTAACGCGCGGCGCATCATCCGCGAAGTTGCCGGCCGGCTCCCCGCCGACCGCACGCAGGTGAGCTGCGCCTGTGGCAGCGCACTGGCCAGCGCCATCATGACCGAGCCGCAGCTAATCACACCGGCGTTGCGCGAGAAATACGGATTGCTGATCGGCAAATACGTGCGGGAGTAGCCGCAAGGGGCAGCTTGAGGAGACCGGGATGCTTTGCGATCGAGAGCGTCTTTACTCGCCGGCTCCCGTGGGCTTCTTACCGCCCACCGCTCATCAGTGATGGGAATGCGACGAACGTGCGCTCTCCACGGCGTTTGACGCCACCACGGTTTAGTGCTAAACTGTCAGTATCCCGGTGACTCGCTCGTGAACGATGTCGGCCTGTCCATCGGGGCAATGCGATTGATGGTGAACCAACGAAAGGGATAGGGAGAAGCACCATGCAACTCGGTGGACTGCATCATGTCACGGCGGTGACCAGCGACCCGTCGCACAATGTCGCGTTCTATACGGAGATCCTGGGGCTGCGCCTCGTGAAGAAGACGGTCAATCAGGACGATGTGTCAGCGTACCATTTGTTCTATGGCGATGAGGTCGGCCACGCGGGTACCGAGATGACCTTCTTCGATTGGGCGTTCGCCGGTGCGCACACGCCGGGAGCCGGCCAGATCGCGGCGACGGCGTTCCGCGTGGCGAGCCGAGATGCGCTCGATTGGTGGGCGCGCCGCTTCGACGAATACGGAGTGACACACGAGACAGTGGTGGAGCGTGCGGGCCGGTCGGTGCTCGCCTTCGCCGACCCTGAGGGACAGCGGCTCGAACTGGTGGAAGACACGGTTCACGGCGATGCAACGGGGGTGGCGCCAGGCGTTCCCTGGGCGCGGAGTCCGGTGCCGGCCGAGCGGGCAATACGGGGGCTGGAGGGCGTGAGCCTCGATGTGGCACGCCTGGAGCCGACGGCGGCGCTGCTGACGCAGGTGCTGGGGTTCAGACAGGCGGCGGAGTACGAGCAGGCGGGACAGCAGGCGATCACCTTCGAGGTGGGTCCGGGTGGGCCTGGCGCGGAGGTGCGGCTGGTGGCACGGCCCGATCTGCCGCGGCGCGCGCGAGTGGGTGCGGGTGGGGTGCATCACGTGGCGTTGCGCACGCCAAACGCGCAGGAACATACGGCATGGCGCGCACGCCTGGTAGAGGCGGGTCTGGCGGTGACGGAGGTCATCGACCGCTACTACTTCCGCTCGATCTACTTTCGCGAGCCGGGTGGGGTGCTCTTCGAGATCGCGACCGAGGGGCCGGGTTTCACCACCGATGAGGATGCCGTGCACCTGGGCGAGCGGTTGTCGCTGCCGCCATTCCTGGAACCGGAGCGCGCGGCGATCGAGGCCAATCTGAAGCCGATCGAGCGGATCAACCTGTTGCACTAGCTGCCACGACTCGGGCCACCGGGATGCCGGTGGTGAACCAACGCAACTCTGGGGTGTCGTGGGATGGTGACGTGAGGATCGTGCCCGAATTCGAGCAGGTGGGCCCACCAGTTGCCAGCCAGGGCGGCTGCCAGAGCCGCGGGCGAAGGGGCCAGCGGTAGCGCGTCCACCGGCCTGCTCCATTCGAGTCATGCCAACACCGCTTGCGTCCGCGATGGGTCAACGGTCGCAAGACAGCGCTGTACTCCATACCCAATTGGCGCCGCCGCCTGGCTCGCCGTGGCTCAGTGCCGTGGCTCAGTGCCGTGGCTCGGCGCCGTGGCTCGCTATCGGGCGGTATACTGAGGGGCATTGCGACCAAAATACGGCGGGGGAGGATCCCATGATCATACGG
>DASYGC010000160.1:0-3477 GCA_036000225.1 Ktedonobacterales bacterium
ATCCCTCCGGCGATCCCCCCCCATCGCCCGAAGACGTGCGTACGACCGAGCAGCTACGCAAGGCAGGCGAGGTCCTCGACATTGAGATGCTCGACCACATTGTCATTGGCCATCATCGATTCGTCAGCCTCAAAGAGCGCCGGCTGGGATTTTGATACCTTCGGTCGCGAGACGACTGGACTCCTATCATGCGCGTGCGACATCCTGTGGATAGAGCGCGCCGCGTTCAGCTGCCGAACACATCGCATTAGGTGTTCGGCGCGAAGCTCGAGTAGCGTTTTCGTATCGCGGACGGAAGGTATACCACCATGTCACTTGCCGACCTGCGCACAGAATATCAACTTCGTGGGCTAAGCGAAAACGACCTCGCGGCAGATCCGATCGAACAGTTCGGTACCTGGTTTGACCAGGCGCTCGCAGCGGGGGTGAAGGAGCCGAATGCGATGGCATTGGCCACTGTCGCTGCCAATGGCAGGCCCTCCGTCCGCATGGTCTTGCTCAAGGGATTCGATGCGACGGGCTTCGTCTTCTATACGAACTATGAGAGTCGCAAGGGACGAGAACTCTCCGCGAACCCCTGGGCAGCGATTGCGATCCACTGGGTTGACCTGGAGCGCCAGATACGGATCGAGGGACGCGTCGAGCGCGTGTCTGCTGAACAGTCCGCGGCGTATTTTCATAGCCGGCCAGTCGCCAGCCAGTTGAGCGCGGCGGCTTCGCATCAGAGCGAAGTGATCCCCAACCGCATGGTCCTCGAGAAGCGCGTCGCCGACCTGGAAGCCCAGTTCGCCGCCATGCTGGTGCCGCTTCCCGCTGAGTGGGGAGGCTACCGATTGGCGCCGTCAGTTGTAGAGTTCTGGCAGGGCCGACCAAGCCGACTGCACGATCGTCTGCGCTTCCGGCGCGGGGTTGACGATGCATGGGTCGTCGAGCGCCTGGCTCCGTAGCCGACCGTTGGGTCGGGACTCAGCAGCGATTACTGGCCATACCGCGAGCAAGGTTTTGCGTCAGCATTTCATTGTTCACCTGGCACGCGTGAAGCTGGCAAGCTGAGCGGTGCTCATCGTCTTGGGCCAGCCGCATCAGCCACCTTGACCAGCCATATGGCCTCCATCGACCGGGAAGGCCAGCCCCGTAATGAACGCGGCGTCATCGGAAGCCAGGTAAAGTGCGGCACTGGCCACATCTTCGGGTGTGCCCAACCGCCCCAGCGGAATATCGCCGATCAGCCGCGCACGCATCGTTTCAGGTGAGGCCGCTGCCCCCGCGACAAAGGCATCCACCATCGGTGTCTGCGTCCATATCGGGCAGATCGCATTCGCGCGAATGTTGAAACGCGCGCCCTCCAGTGCCAGAGTCTTGGTCAGCTCAATGACTCCAGCTTTCGCTGGTCCGTACGCTCCCAGGCCCGGCGAACCATGCAGGCCGGCGATTGAGGCCATGTTTACTATCACTCCGCCAGATTGGCGCATGGCGCGAAACGCATGCTTGTCGCAGAGGAATACTCCGGTCAGATTCACCGTCAGCACGCGCGTCCAATCGTCTAGCGTCAGATTCGCAATCGGTGCCGGTGCCCCGATGCCAGCGTTCGCGACCATGACATCCAATCTGCCCCAGCGCGCAATCGCGTCCTCCACCACGGCAATGCAGTCCTCCTCACGTGCGACGTCCATACGCCGGAAGGCCGCCTGCGCGGTGCCCGCGTCGCCCAGGCCCTCGACGGTGGCACGCGCGCTGGCCTCATTGATATCCGCCGCGAGTACCTGGGCCCCTTCATCCACAAAACGGTGTGTCATGGCGCGGCCCAGGCCCGAACCTGCTCCCGTCACGATCACTACCTTGTTCGCCAATCGTGCCATCGTCTGCCTCCTACTTCTTCATGTGCCGGCGCACCGCGTGTCGCCGCACCGCGAACTTCAACTCTCGCATGTCGATCTATCCGGCGTCGCCGTTGACCACGGCTGCCACCTGTGCGTCCGTGTATCCGAGGGAGCGCAACACGTGTGCGCTGTCCGCGCCCAACAAGGGCGGCGCAACCGGCGGCGCGATCTCGGAGTTTGCGAACACAATGGGGAGTTTGACCGTTCGCATCGGGCCAATCGTTGGGTGCGTCACCTGCTGGATCATGTCACGTGCCCGCACTTGTGGATGGTCAAACACCTCTGACACCGTGTTCACACTCCCTGCTGGAATCCCTGCCCGCGCGAATCGCGCCAGCCACATGCTCCGCGGCTCCGCGGCAAATATCGCGCTCAACGACGCGGCAAGCGCCTCTCGAACCTGCACCCGATCCTGGTTGTGCGCAAACTCTGGTCTGCGATACCAGCGCTCGCCGTTTACGAGGTCGTCCAACACGTCGCACAACCGCTCCCAGAGGCGGTCGTTGCCCACGGCGAGGTTGAAGTATCCATCGCTGGCCGCGAACGATTGATATGGAGCGATCGTCGGATGCGCGCTTCCCAGCGCCCGAGGCACCTCCCCAGCCACCAAAAATGCCTCGGCGTGATAGGTTTGCCACGACACCACGGTATCCAGCAACGAAACGTCAACATGATCGCCCTGCCCCGTCTGTTCGCGTGCGCGCAACGCCGCCAGCGTGCCGATGGTTGCCCACATTCCCGCGCCGATGTCCGCCACCGAGAAGCCCACCTTCACTGGCGGACGCTCCGGCTCACCGGTGACACCCATCAATCCGCCTTCACCTTGAGCGATCAGGTCATAGCCAGGCTGACCCGACAACGGGCCACTCTGTCCGTACCCCGAAATGGATACCAGAATGATCATGGGATGCTGTTCATGAATCGCCTGCCAGCCGATGCCCAAGCCTGCCAGCGTCCCCGGTCGGAAGTTCTCGACGACGATATCAGCGGTAGCGAGCAGATCCCAGAATGCCCGGACTCCTGGGAGTGACTTGAGATTGAGTACGACACTCTGCTTACTTCGATTGGTGCTCAAATAGTACGTACTTTCCCCCTGCGCAAACGGCGGCCCCCAGTAACGGGTATCGTCACCTTGTGGCGGCTCGATCTTGATGACTTCCGCTCCGAGATCGGCGAGTGTCATCGTGCAATACGGACCGCTCAACACGCGTGTGAGATCGAGCACCTTGATTCCTTGGAGTGGTCGCATCCCCATATTCCTTCCGTGCAGGTCCCCTGGCGATCAGGGTAGCAAGAACCCAGACCCCAGACTATCATGAGGATCGAGGACAAATTCATGCCAGCCAGTGAGATGGGCGGTGCCACTGATCTCCGGTATGATCGCGGGAAACGTTCCGACCGTTGTTTCACCGACGATCCGCCCAGAGAAGACACTTGTGGCTCCTAATATGCTCTCGAACTCCACTTCCTGACCAACCGCCAGCTCCGCGCGCATCGCGTGGACCGCCAATCGCGCCGATACCCCCGTGCCCGTCGGCGAGCGATCGACCTCGGCATCAGCAAATATACAGATGTTCCGACTATGATGCGCTGAAGT
>DASYGC010000161.1:0-7062 GCA_036000225.1 Ktedonobacterales bacterium
GCTCTTCGATGCCGAGGAACAGGGACTCTTTGGCTCGTTCCACTATCTCAACCACACCATCAACGGCGAAGGGTCGCATATCGTCGCGATGTTCAATGAGGAGCAGAGCGGGATCGCCTACCCGCTGCGCTACCTGGGCAAACTCACCAATCCGCTGCTGCCGTTCTACCTGGATATGACCCCCTTGCACGCATCGCAACTCTACCCCAATCTGGATCAGATCCCCCCGGCGCAACGCGATGCCATCACTGGCTTCCGGGGGTTGATGCAACAGGCGGTGCCTGCCGTGTTCCAGCAGTTCCAGGCGCTGGGATATGCGTCGCTGACCTATGCTGACGCGCAAGGGCAGCCGGTGAGCCAGCCCATCTTCACCCCCGACCAGACGAGCAACATTCTGGCGGAAGACGACACGCTGGGGTCGAGCGATCAGGTGCCGTTCAGCCTGGCGGGCCTGCCCTGCGCCACCTTCGCGGGCAACTTCAGCTATTACGACCAGAACCCGCCGCCCTGGTCGTATCCCTTCGATCAGGCGGCCGATACGATTCAGCTCATGAATATCTTTGCCAGTGGCAGCGACAAGCGAGCCCCCGCGCTGGTGCTGGCACTGGGGCTGCCTGGCATGTTGACGACCTGGATGCTGAGCCAGCCGGCCATCCTGGGGCAGGCGCCCGCCGATGGCAAGCCGATCGCGGCCATCGGCGATATCGGGCCAACCGTGGCGGGACAGAGCGTAGCCCTGGATGCCAGGGCGGCGTTCGATCCCGGCAACGCGGAGGCGCTTAACTACGCCTGGAACTTCGGTGACGGCGCGGCAGCCAGCGGGGTCGCGGTCAACCACACCTACACGTCCAGTGGCGCGTATACCATCAAACTTACCGTGCAAGGGTCAACCGGCGCGCGTGAGATCGACAAGACGATCCAGGTCCTGGGGCAGGCGCCGCAGATTGCCAACCCATATGCGCGATTCTCGTCTGATGGCAGCCCGCCGAGCAATCCCGCGGTCGTGCTGCCAACCTCCATCCCGTAGGGGCAACGCCACGCTACAGAGTTGTTGCGCCGCGCCCATCGCTGCGTCGTGGCGACGCTGCGCTACGGGTGCGCGCTCGGGGTTCGTGATGGCGCTTTGATGCGCACGATCGCCATCGAATGTGCGCTCCCGCTCAGATCGTCAACGCATCGCGCCGCTGGCGGGTGAGCAGCAGCGCGAACTGATACATCACGAATAGCTCGATACCAAAGGGTAGGTAGCCCAGGTAGCCGGGTAGCGGCATGGCGAAGAGGTGGGGCGCCGCGTCCACCAGCGGCACGGTGTACCACCAGCCCGGCAGCGCGCGCGAGTTCCACATCTCCCAGAAGAAGCCGCAGCACAAGGCCGCCAGCGGGATGGCGACGAAGAAGCGCCAGTCGCGCGCCAGCAGATGGCCCAGGGCCGACTTGCGCCGCGCCAGGTGGTTGATGGGGTCCAGCAGGAAGATCAGGCAGAGCCAGAGCAGGCCAAAGGCGTAGTGCGGGAGGAGGAAGGGCAGCACCAGCATCACGATGCCTAATGCCACGAACAGCAACACGGTCCGGCGCGAGGCCACCGGACCCGGATCGAGTGGGTCGAGGAGGGGACGCAGTGGGCGAAAGCTGGTAAACAGTTCGACCAGTTCCATCACGGCGGGGAGCACGGTGCTGAAGTCGAGCGACGTGATGGCGATATACGCCAGCAAGGAATAGGGATGGTCAAAGTGATAGTGCCAGTTCTGTACCGGCAGGTTGAGCGCCTCGAAGACCCACCAGAACGGCGAGGAGTAGACGAAGAGCAGGACAAAACGCCCCACCCCGCGCTTGAGCGGCGAGGTGCCGGTGCGCGCCACATTCAGACCATCCAGCAAGAGAATGAAACCCAGCCAGAGCGGGAAGAAGGTGTATGGCCAGGGGCCGATGCGCGCCCAGGAGGAGATCCACGCCAGCCCATTGAGCAGCACGCCGCAGTAGGCGTACCAGGGCAACGGCCGCACAAACAGGGGTCGTCGCGAGGCCACGCCGCTGATTTGGGGGAGCGTACCCCTTGTCGTTTCAGTTGCCATCAGGCTGGTAATCTCTTCCTCAACTCGCGCACGGCCTCCCCGGCATTGCCATCCACAAAGACTCCCGGCATCTGGGAAGCGAGCTCAGGACTCCTCTCGAACGCCTGGCCGCCATAGACAAAAAGTGGTGGGGTGGTGGTCAGTGCCAGCAGTTGCTGGCCAACACTGGCGAGCCGGGCAGCCTGCGACGGCTGGGTGGCCGAGAGCAGCACGGCCGCGGGACGCAGGGTGGCCACGGCGGTGACCAGCCCCTGGTCATCAACGCTCTGCCCCAGATAGATCACGCGGAATCCACCGCGGCGCAAAAACAGGGCCAACATCAGCGATCCTAGCTCATGAAGTTCGTCCGGTGCGCAGCCGACGAATACCAGTGGCCCGGATTCCGTGGCGCTGGCGCTGCGAAACAGGCTCTCCAACTGGGCGCGTACCAGCGCGGCGCTGAAGTGCTCGATGGTGACGCTGAGCTCGCCCGCTGCCCAGCGCCGGCCAATCTCATGCAGCACCGGTCCAAGGATCAGCAGGCAGACATCCTCGACCGACTGGATCGCCAGCGCCTGCGCGATGGTGCGGGTCGCGCCTGGTTCATCGAGACCAGCTAGCTGCTGGAGCAGCAAGGATTGTAGCTGCTCCGCCGAGAAGCGCTCTACCGACGCCGGCACCGCGACCACGGGCGCCGCGGCGTGGCCATTGCCATCGGCTGGGCCGCTGTGCGCTGCCTTGCGTCCCTGGCGATGGGCCATTTCGAGCGACTTGAGCAGGGCGATAGCCTGACTGATCGTCATCCCCGACTGGACGTGCTCGCGCAGCCAGGTGATGGTCGCGATGTCGCGTTCGGAGTACAGCCGGTAATCGTTCTCGCCACGGCGTGGCGCGAGAATGCCGTACCGGCGCTCCCACGCCCGCAGCGTGGGAGCTGGCACGCCAGTCTGGTGCACGACTGCCTTGGTATTGAACAGAGGCCTATCGGAATAGGCTTCCAGAGTCGGTGGTTGGAGCATCGGAACCCGTCCGCGCACTGGCGGTGCGTCGCTGTCCAGGGCGGCGGTGGACGCACGCTCGGGATGTACTGCCCGGTTGGAGATCGCTATGTCTACAGTTTGCATAATAGCACGGGTCCACTTCGTTATCCAAGAGTCGGCCAGCGGGGCCAACCTGCCACACTGATGCCGCCCTACGCGTTATGGCACGTAGGGCTGCATCAGTGTGGAGACTTGCGCTACGGGTTGAGCGCGCTGTCGATGGTGGTTTGCAACTCGGTATTGTTCCAGACCAGGGTCACCAGCGCGCCCGTCGCCTGGACCTTGAGTGCGCTGGTGCTGACGTGCAAGAGCTGTTGTAGACCGGCGACATTGACATACGCGGTGGCCGCGGCATTGGCCGGCGCGCTGGCCACCAACTGGTGGAACGCCGCCGCCTGTGCCAGACTGCCGCTGGAGCCTTTGGCGGTCTCGATGACCGCTTGCAGGCTGGTGGCTGAGGTGGCGATCACCATGGTGTTATGTACCACGGCTTCGACGGCCACCACCTGCGGCGCCGTAGTCAGGGTCTGCGTCGTCCTCGTGAGATCGGCGGTTGGCCCCAGGCCCAACGGCGCGCCGGCGCCATTGGCCGAGAGCAGTTGGGTGGCCGCCTGCCCATCAACGGTGGTGGCGCTGGTGGTCAGATTGGCGTGCTGCGCGAGTTGGTTGAGCACCCGCGCGGCGTCGGCATCGCTGGCCACGTGGAGCAGAAAGACGCCCGAGCCTGGTGTGGCGGTGGAGCCCGTGGCGCCGGGCAGCAGCGCGAATGCGGCGCGCTGTTGCAGCGCGGGGTCGGTGGCGGCGATGCCCAGCGCGGCCTTGAGGGGGTCGGGCGTGGCCTGACCCGTGGGCGCCACCAGTTCCGCTAGACTCTGGGTCAACCCGCCGAGATTGGCGACTCCCGAGTAGACCGTCGCGTTGGACGGCACGAGGGTTGCGAGATCGGTGGTGGCGCCGCTGACATTCTGCTGGGGGAATCCGCCCTGAGCGGCCTGCAAGGTCATCTGCCAGCGGAGCCCCGCAGGCGTCCAGGCGAGCGAACCCGCCGCCGTAGGATAGACACTCAGCACCGCGGCTGAGAGCGCGCCGACTCCAGCGGATGCCTTGCTGGCGAGCGCGTGCAGGTTGACATAGACGGTGCCGAAGCGGCCAGACGGCAAGCTACCGGTAGCCTGCTGGAAGCTCGACGTGCTGAAGAGTGTGGCACCCTTGCCATCGATACGATCGATCACGGTGCGCGCGCCGGCCGCGGTGCTCGACAGAATCACCCAGCCACTGCCGGTGGCCACCGTCGTGCCAGCGCCAGCGGCACTATGCAGCGTGAATCTACTGTAACTGCTCGTCGTGAAGCTCGTGCCATGTTGCTGCTGCGCCGCCAGGGCCTTCTGGACGGCGCTGGTCGCGGCGGCATCGTCGTGCGATTGCAGCAAGGCGACTTCAACCATCGCGGAGCCTGAGCCGGGGATCACCGCCGCGGTGACGGTGGGTCCGACCCAGGGCAACACATCCTTCTGCCAGTCCAGGCCGATGCCGGTCCCCGTGCTGCCGCTTCCCGCGCCAGCGCCCTGGCCGAGATCGGAGAAATTGATATGGTGGCTGTTGTTGGCCGCGGCCACCAGATCGACCGAGGCGTAGAACAGCGTGGTATCCGGCAGATTCTTTGCTCCATCCACCTGCGAGGATGGGCGCAGGAAGGAGGCGTAGATGCCGTAGGCCGAAACACCCAGCACCACGACGACCAGGACCGTGGCGATACCGGCGATCCAGCCACGGCGCGATCGGGCACGTGTGGGCGCGGGCGCCACGGGAGTTGCCGCCAACCCGGCGATGCCGCCGAGCACGCTCGGGGCGCGGTACGGGGTCGCGGGCAGGGTCGTTGACCAGGTGGATCCAGACGGCGCTGCCGCGGGCGGCGTAGTCGGCCACTGTTCGGCAGTGGCCGGCAGGGTCGGCTCGTCCTGCCAGGCGGCGCTGGGAGCGGATGGAACGACGGGAGGGGTCGGCGCCCACGCCGCGGCTGACGCGCCGACCGACACCAGGGAACTGCCGCACCGCGGGCAAGCCAGCGCGCCGGCGGTGACCGCCGCGCCACAGGCGGGACAGGTGCTCACGACGGGTGAGTCTTGATTGGTCTCCATGCCTCTTGGGCCCTTTCTCTGCTTGGCTCCGTGGCCAGATGTTCGCCCGCGCCACAGTCCTATGCCAACGCGCGACTCCCAGCGGTGTCGGGTACCAGGGATTAGACAACTCGCGACCCACAGTGCCACTCCATGCGCCACCTCATCATACACTACGTTCGGCGCGCCCGCAGGTTCCCACCACACGGCACAGAAAGCTCTGGCTACTGGTTGGTTTCGATCAACGTCTGTGTGTCACTCAACTGGTCGCCCTGGTCCTGAGCCGGTCCGACGAAGCCCGCGACCCAGACCTTGCCTGGTGTGGAGGGATCGCGCGCCACCCCACTCAGCGAAGTGAAGGCGCGCGGAGTGGGATTGGCGATCACCGACCAGCTCTGGCCGTCCCAGTGCTCGATCAGCCCCTGCCCCTGCTGCGCGACATCGGGGTTTAGGTTTAGCCCTGGTGTGGACGCCGTGCCGACGGCCCACACGTCATCTGGCCCCAGGGCGACAATATCCGCTATCTGGGCGTCCACGGAGGGGCCGTTGACGAGGCTCCAGGTGTGCCCATCCCAGTGCTCGAAGAACGGCACCGAACTGTTGGGGATGAAGATCGCGGGGTGCGTCACCCCAGCCGCCCAGATATCGGTGGCCGAGACGGCGCTGATCGCGAAGAACTGGCTGTGGCTGCGCAGCGGGCCAAGATTGAATGGATCAATCGCGGGGCTGGGGACCATGCGCCATTGGGACCCATCCCAGTGTTCGAACACCGCTGCCGAGTCCGCCGGATGGAGCATCGAGCCCACGGCCCAGATGTCGTTGGGGGCCAGGGCGGTGATGCCGCTGAACCGCACGCCCTCGGGCGGAATCGGATGGGCGACGGCTTGCCACGTGTGCCCGTCCCAGTGCTGGATCAACCCCGACTCCCCCGCGGGGTCGCCAGAATCCCCGACGGCCCAGATGTCATTGGCGGAGAGCGCCGCGATGCCGCTGAGGCCGCCGCCGAACACCTGATCCGGCTGGAACGTCCAGTTGTGCCCGTCCCAATGCTCGATCAGGGAAGCGCCATTGGTATTCTCCGGGCCGCCCGCCAACTGGTTGCCGACGGCCCAGGCGTTATCGGACGCGAGGGCGACGATGTCCGCTATAGCGCCTCCCTGCTGGGTCGGCGGGGTCGCGATGATGCGCCAGTGCTGGCCGTCCCAGCGCTCGACCAGGGGCTGGGAGACCGGGTTCGAGATCACACCGCTGCCGTTGGCTGACGCGAGGTTCGCCACGCCCCAGGCCCAGGCATCCGTGCTGGTGCGCACCGTGATGCTCGTCAGGGTGTTGACGGCCAGGGGCGTGTTCGGGCTGGGAATGACGTGCCAGGTATAGCCACCGGACACCGGCGTGGCTTGCCGTACGCGCAGCACGGTGAGGAAGCCACCCAGCAGGCAGCCGACCGCCAGCACCGCCGCGGCGCTGCCCAGGAATATGCGCAGCCGTGCTCGGGGCCGCGCGTGGCGCGCTGGATGCGTCAGCAGCGCATGCGGCGGTGCTGGTGGGAACACCTGCAATCGCTCGTGCTCGGTTCGTAGCGCGCGCGCCGTAGGCATGGCGGCTCGCGCGGCGAGGCGCAGGCGCACGCGCTCGATGGCCTCGGTCTCCTGGGCGGCCGCGGTGCGCAGCCGCAGGTAGGCGAAGATAGCAGGAGCATGCTCCGCGAAGAGTCGCGCTACAGGCGGATCGTCGCCGGCTGAGGACGCGGAAGATGCCGAGAAGGGCTGCCGCATCGCTGGTCCCTCTGCGTGGACTCCGCCAGAGAATGACACGACGGGAGGCTCCCGTCACCTACTCAGTCGTCGCTGGGGC
>DASYGC010000162.1:0-2792 GCA_036000225.1 Ktedonobacterales bacterium
CGAACAGATTCCCGGCGAACTGACCGACCACTTTGACCCGCGCACGCGTGTCCTGCGCCTCTCCGCGCCTATCTATAATGGGCGCTCGCTTGCGGCGATTGGCGTAGCGGCGCACGAAGCGGGCCACGCGGTGCAGCAACACGTCGGCTACGCGCCGATGATGTTGCGCTCGGGCCTGGTGCCTGTCGTCAATATCGGCTCGTCCATCGGCCCCTGGCTGGTCATCGGCGGTCTGTGGACGCAAATCACCGGCCTAGCCTGGGTCGGCGTCATCCTGTTCGGGCTGGCGACACTCTTCGCGCTGGTGACGCTGCCGGTTGAGTACAACGCCAGCGCGCGGGCGCGGCAATTGCTGATGGAATCGGGCCTGGTCACCCAGGATGAATACCAGGGCGTCCACAGCATGTTGAACGCCGCCGCGCTCACCTATGTCGCTGGTTTCGCAGCGGCGGCGCTCCAGTTGCTCTACTACGTCATGCTGGTCATGGGCATGGGCGGCCGGCGGCGGGACTAGCGGTTAGGGGCTAGACGATAGGTGATAGTCTCGTCACAGCATCGCGCCGATCTACCAGCGCTGCTTTGTCCGAAGCAACTACCCCTATCCCCTACGCGCTTCCGCAGAAATGACGCGCGCCAGTTCTTCAGCGGTCGAAGCGGTATCGCCGAGCGCGGCCTGGAACGCCGCGCGGCTCAGGCCGAGCAACTGCGTTTCACTGGTGGCGATGACCGAGGCTGTGCGCGGCACACCCGCTAGCAGGCCGGTTTCGCCGAAGTAGGCGCCGGTGGTGAGCGTGGCGACAACCTGCCGGCTGCTGGCGCCGCCCTGGACGACCTCACAGTCACCAGCCAGGATGACATAGAAGCGGTCGGGCATATCGCCCTGTTTGACAACCGTTTCGCCCGCGCTGGCCGTGTGAATGGCGATGAGATCGGGACGGGGCCGCAATTCAGCGGGCGTGATCCGGTACAGCTGGCCGCGTGGCTGGGCCACGCCGCGTCCAGTAGGCAATTGCGCCAGAATGCGCGCACGGTCCGCCTGGTCGGCAACCGGTGCGATTGCACCGCGCAACTGCACCGCCGGCTGGCCATCGGACGCAGTGACTAATCCAGCGACCGTGCCGGCTGCGTCTAGCGCGGCTTCAGCGGCAATCGCCGTCTCCACCAGGATATACGCGCTGGCGCTATCCCAGACATAGGGGACGCGCAGCAAGTTCGGCGTGCCATCGCCGCGAACCGTCGCGAGGAACAGGTGGTGATAGCGTTGGAGCAGCGTGCCGGCGAACCAGCGCAGCACGCGCTCACCATCCACAGCCAGCGGCTCAGTCATGCCCACCTTCCTGCTCATATTTTGCCCTGCCCCAGGGGCGCGCTCAGTGGCCGGCCAGCGCCGTTTGCGTAAGCTGTAACTCGTGTCGCATATCGAGCAGCGCGAAGATCTGCGCGGCCTGACGCAATGTCGTCAGGACCGCTTCCGGTAAGGGGCCATTGCCCGCCGCCTGCCAGTCGCGCCAGGGGGCGGTGGCATCGAGGAGCGCGCGGCCAATTTCATGCTGGGCATCCACACTGGCGAAGAGATCGATCGCCAGCCGGAAGTGCCGTTCACCCATCGGCCAGTCGCTGCGCGTGTTCGCAATCCGGCCCAGAATGCGGTTTGCCAGCCCCAGGGTCAACTGATGTCCGATGCGCGTCGCCAGCAAGAACCCCTCTTGCCCGAGCGCCGTCGCCCCATTGAGGTCACCGCTGCTCAGCCGGGCCTCAGCCAGCCGCAGGCGGCCGGTCGCGAGGACGACCGCGCTCTCCACCGCTTCGGCCATGGTAATCCCGCGCTCCAGGTGCTGGATGCCGGCCGCGTGCGACCCGTGCGCGATTAAGATGGTCCCTAACGTGATGCTGGCAGTAGCGGCAACCTCCCGCGCGCCAATGCGCTCGGCTTCGACGACGGCTTTCTGGAGGTAATCGAGCGCCCGGCCGGTCTCACCCTGCAAAAAGAGGAGCGTGCCGATCCGGTTGCCGGCCAGGGCCACACCCCAGCGGTCGCCCGCGCTTTCGGCTACCCGCAACGCGCTCCGATAATACCGCTCGACTGGCGTCAATAGGCCGCCAGCGCGGCTGGCATCGATCAAGGAGTCATCGGCAGACGGGCCAGGGTCGGTATCGCCAGAGCCATAGCGCAGCGCCGCCGTCAGGTTCGCCAGCTGGGCCACGGCTTCTGTCAGCCGCCCGCGCGACCAGCAGATGGTGGCGGCTGCGTGGAAGCACTCCTGCATCCCCGCTGTATCGCCCAGCGTTTCGCGCAAGGCCAGGCCGCGTAACTGCCGTTCGACGGCTTCATCCACCCGGCCGGCGGCGTAGGCTGTCAGGCCCAGGACGTAGAGCGCGTCGGACTGGGCGCAGATGTGCATCTCTTCAGTCTGGTCCGCGGTCACCGCCAGCGCCGCATGGGCGAGGGTGGTCGCGCGTTCGTGTTCGCCCATTTGGGCATGCGCCCGCGCCGCCGATACCTGCAAGTTCGCCAGCACGGCCGGCGCCCCCTGCGCGCCCAGCACCGCCATGCCCTGTTCGTAGGAGCGGAGGGCCTTGCGGAAGTCGCCACGCGCCGCCCAGACGCGGCCCAGTTTGTTCCACAATCGCGCCCGATCTACTGCCGGCGCACCAGCGACACTCAAGCCCGCCTCGAAGCGCTCCTGAGCACGGACGAAGTCGGCGGTCAGCAGATAGGCGTCGCCCAGGTCTTCATGCAAGCGCACCGGCAGCGTCGGATCCTGGGCCAGTTCCTGTGGCGGCATCGAACG
>DASYGC010000163.1:0-4285 GCA_036000225.1 Ktedonobacterales bacterium
AGCAGCGCGCCGACGGAGTCGGCGATCTGGCGGAAGCGCGCGAAGTCGAGGAAGCGCGGATAGGCGGAGAATCCGGCGACGATCAGTCGAGGCTTGTGTTCCTGAGCCAGCCGCTCCAGCGCCTCGTAGTCGATGGTCTCCGTCTCCTGGTGTACGCCGTATGGGATGAAATTGTAGAGCTTGCCCGAGAAGTTCACCTTACTACCATGGGTGAGGTGTCCACCCTGATCGAGCGCCATGCCGAGCACGGTGTCGCCGGGTTTGAGCAGTGCCAGATAGACGGCGGCGTTGGCCTGCGCGCCGGCATGCGGCTGAACGTTGGCGTGCTCGGCGCCGAAGAGTTGTTTGGCGCGGGCGATGGCTAGCCGCTCGGACTCATCAACGTACTCGCAGCCACCGTAGTAGCGTTTGCCGGGTACACCTTCGGCGTATTTGTTGGTCATCACGCAGGCGCACGCCTCATTGACGGCGGCGCTGACGTAGTTCTCGGAAGCGATCAGCTCGATGCCTTCGAACTGGCGCCGCTCTTCACGCCGGATGATCTCGGCGATTTCGGGATCGCTGGCCTCCAACTCGCGCATATCCATCGCAGCGGTCTCCCCTCGTTAGTCCCTCGGTAGCCCCCGGTATGCCAACGCCACGCGCACAGCGGCGCTCGGCGCGCCGCGGTGCGGTTAGTATATCAGCAGCGGCGATATGGCTTCAATGGCGCGATGATCGCCACCGACGTCGAAATTCGGCGCCGCGGCTTGTGTTGTCGCCACTGATTTGACGCGTGACCCGCCGTTGGAGTGTGCTATGCTGAGCTCCTCCGCTCACGCGCATGCGCGGCGGGAAAGTGAACAATGGAGCGCAAATTCGGCATGAGCGACACTCGTACGGTCCGTGTCAGCAAATTTCTGAGCAAGTATCTACGCCACCAGCCGCGCCAGTTGGGGCTGACGCTGGCGCCGGGCGGCTGGGTTGCGGTGGAGGCGCTGCTGGCGGCCTGCGCCGCTCAGGGCTTCCCCATCACGCGCGCCGAGCTGGACCACGTGGTAGCTACCAACAACAAACAGCGTTTCGCCTACGACGAGGCTGGCGCGCGCATCCGCGCTAACCAGGGACACAGCACCGCCGTCGATCTGCAACTGGAACCGGTCGAGCCGCCCGCTACGCTTTACCATGGCACCGCACAGGCGACGGTGCCGGCCATCCTGCGCCAGGGGCTGCTCAAATTGAGGCGACACCACGTCCACCTCTCGGCGGACGCCGACACGGCCACCACCGTCGGCAAGCGCCACGGAAGCCCGGTTGTCTTCGCCGTGGATGCCGCCGCTATGCGCCGGGCTGGCCACTCGTTCTTTCGCTCGGCCAACGGCGTGTGGCTGGTGGAACACGTGCCGCCCGCGTATCTGCGCCAGTTGTAGGTCAGGTGCGCGTGCCCATTTGCCTCATGCTGCATCGTCTGACCTTATAGACACTCTGCCAGGTAACGCGTACGGCGAGTGAGCGCAACCGTCACCGCATGCTAGCGGCGCACGGGCGCGGCGAGCGTTCGGGCCAGGAACTCGCCGGTGTATGAGCCAGCATGGCGGGCGATGGCTTCGGGCGTGCCCTCGGCGATAACCAGGCCGCCACGGTCGCCGCCCTCGGGTCCCAGATCAATGATCCAGTCGGCCGATTTGATGACATCCAGATTGTGCTCGATCACGACCACCGTGTTTCCGGCATCCACCAGCCGCTGCAGCACATCGAGCAGGCGCTCCACATCGGCGAAGTGCAGGCCGGTGGTGGGTTCATCAAGAATGTAGAGCGTGCGTCCAGTGGCCCGGCGCGAGAGTTCGGTAGCCAGTTTCACGCGTTGCGCCTCGCCGCCCGAGAGCGTCGTCGCGGGCTGCCCGAGGCGGATGTAGCCCAAACCGACCTCGTTCAGTGTGGTCAGCTTGTTGGCGATCGGCGGCACCGGCGCGAAAAACTCGACAGCTTCTTCCACAGTCATATTCAGCACATCGGCAATGGTCTTGCCCTTGTAGTGAATCTCCAGCGCCTCGCGATTGTAGCGTTTGCCCTTGCAGACCTCGCAGGTGACGTACACATCAGGAAGGAAGTTCATTTCGATGGTGATGGTGCCCTCGCCTTTGCAGGCCTCGCAGCGCCCGCCCTTGATGTTGAACGAGAAGCGTCCAGCGGTATAGCCGCGCAAGCGCGCCTCGGGAACCTGCGCGAAGATCTCGCGGATGTGCGTGAAGGCGCCGGTGTACGTTGCCGGATTGGAGCGCGGCGTGCGTCCGATCGGCGACTGGTCGATGTCAATCACTTTATCGAGCGCATCCACGCCCTCAATACTATCGTACTCGCCGGGTCGCGCGTGGGCGCGGTTGAGCATCTGGGCCAGTCGCTTGTACAGGATCTCGTTGACCAGCGAACTCTTGCCTGAGCCCGAAACGCCGGTAACCGCGACAAAGCAGCCGAGTGGAAACCCGACATCGACCTGCTTGAGATTGTTTTCGCGTGCGCCGCGCACCACCACGCTGCGTCCGTTGCCCTCGCGTCGCCGCTCTGGGATGGGAATGGCGCGCCGGCCCGAGAGATACTGGCCGGTCAGCGAGGCAGGGTTGCCGGCCACCTCAGCGTAAGTGCCTTCGGCCACGATGTATCCGCCATGTTCGCCCGCGGCGGGTCCCATGTCGATGATGTGGTTGGCGGCGCGCATGGTTTCTTCGTCGTGCTCCACCACCAGCAACGTGTTGCCCAGGTCGCGCAGGCGTTCCAGGGTGTGGATCAGGCGCGCGTTGTCGCGCTGATGCAGGCCAATGCTGGGTTCGTCCAGAATGTAGAGCACGCCCATCAGGCTGGAGCCGATCTGCGTCGCCAGCCGGATGCGCTGCGCCTCGCCACCCGAAAGCGAGGCCGCCGCGCGATTGAGCGAGAGGTAGTCGAGTCCCACATTGACGAGGAAGCCGAGCCGGGCGAGGATCTCCTTGAGCACCTGGCGCGCGATCGTGCGTTCACGTTCGGTCAGGGGCGCGACCGGCGCCGCAGCCAGCGCGCTCGGCGCGGAGCCGTTGCTCGCGGCGGCATGATCGGCATGCGCGCCGTTGCTCTTGCGCCCACCCTTTGTGGCGCGGCCGTTGGCCTTGCCGCGTGTCGCCAGCGCGTAGACGTTGTCGGGCGGGCTGATCGCCAACTCGGGCGCGGGCTCCTGCTCGGTCAACGATTGGAAGAAGCGCAGCGTCTGCGTGATCGACAGGTCGCCCGCCTGTCGGATATTGAGCCCGCCCACCGTGACGGCCAGGCTCTCGGGCTTGAGGCGCGCGCCTTTGCAGACCGGGCACGGGCGCGCCGACATATACTGCTCGATCTCCTGTCGCCCGTGATCTGAGGCATCCTTGTAGCGGCGCTCCAGATTGGGAATTACCCCCTCGAAGGCCGCCCGGTGCTCGCGCCGTGTCCCCTGCCGGTTGCGATAGTAGAAAGCGACCTCCTCTTGCGTTCCACGCAGGATGATCTCGCGCGCGAACTCCGAAAGGTCCTTCCACGGCGTATCCAGGCTGAACTCAAACCGGCGCGCCACCGCGCTCAACAGCGAGGTGTACCACACGCTGGTGCTGGCGAAGCGGCTCCACGGCAGAATGGCGCCCTCCGAGAGGCTGAGATCGGGGTTGGTCACGATCAGGTCGGCATCCACCTCAAGTTTGGTGCCCAGGCCAGTGCAAGCCGGGCAGGCGCCGTGCGGATTGTTAAAGCTGAACGTGCGCGGCTGGATCTCCTCCAGGCTGATGCCGCAGTAAACACAGGCAAAGTGCTCGGAATAGAGGCGCTCCTCGCCGCCGATAATCGAGACCAGGATGATGCTGTTGCCCAACTTGAGTGTGGTCTCGACCGAGTCGGCCACCCGCGCCCGCTGGTTGGTCGCGGGGTCTTCGGGCGTCGCGCTATCGGGCGCATAGGCCATCGGGCGCTCGGCGACCAATCGCAGCCCGCTGCCGTTGGTGCCTGGCTCGTCAACCGCTGCGTCTGCCTGGCCCGTCTGGTGGATCACCAGACGATCCACCACTACTTCGATGGTATGCTGTTTGTACTTGTCCAGTTCAAAATCTTCGGCCAGGTCGCGCACCTCGCCATCCACGCGCACGCGCACGTAGCCCGCCCGGCGCATCTCCTCGAAGACCTGTCGATACTCGCCTTTGCGTCCGCGTACCAGGGGTGCCAGCAACATCAGGCGTGTGCCATCGGGCAGCGCCAGAATCGCATCCACGATCTGCTCGACGGTCTGCTGGCTGACCTCACGGCCACAATTGGG
>DASYGC010000164.1:0-4970 GCA_036000225.1 Ktedonobacterales bacterium
CGGCGGTGATCATGTTGTCCTCCTCGCGTCGGTGGCGGGTGTCGCTTCGGCTCAAAGTCCTGGCCCAGATAGATCATCGTGCTCCGCAACGCTGGTGGACGCGCCAGGCGCCACGCCAGGCAGGTTACACCACAAACTGACAAGCGAGCAGCCCGGTCAATCAGGGGCGCTATCCGCGCATGTCAGTTGACGGCTTCTTTGACTATGTCAAGGACCTCTCGACGAAGCGGGGAGGCTTGCCTCTAACTCACGAGGGGCTGAGACGATAGGCCGCTTGACGACGGCCCGCCAATCAAGGATGTACCGAGGCTGGCAAGGTGTTTGTCGCGAATGTTGCGCGCGGCATTTACATCCGCGTTCAGCTGAAAGCCGCAAGCGCGACAGTGGAACCGTGATTGAGAACGCCGGTTTTCCCGATGCTGGAAGCCACAGCGCGAACAGGTTTGCGAGGTATGGCGTGGGTCGATCTTGACCACCCGCATACCCCGCTCCTCTGCTTTGTAGGCTAGAAACGCCTGAAACCGCGCGAAACTCCAGCTATGCAGCCGACGGCGCGAGGCGCGTCCGCGCTGCTCAGTGTGTTCACGGATCTCGCGCAGGTTCTCGATCACCAGGGTCGTGCCCGCGACAACCGATTGGACGATGCGTTTGGACAGCACGTGGTCATGGTCCCTCTGTCGCCGAAACTGTTTCCCCTTCAGCCGCTTGAGATGGCGCCTGGCCGAATGGGTGCCTTTGGCTTGCAGAGCACGACGCACGCGAAAGGTGCGGTATTCTTGGTCCCGCCAGCGCCGCTCGCCCAGAAAACGGTTCGCGGACGTGACTGCGGGATGCGCCAGTCCTAGGTCAATGCCTACCGCTTCTCCATGCGCTGGCACGTCGGGAAAGGGCAGGCTCATCACGACATGCAACAACCAGCGTCCGCGGCGATAGCAGAGGTCCGCCGACGATGGTGTGCCACACAGGTAACGATGGCTATGTTGAGGCACCGTGAACGCGCATTCGACGCGTCCGGCCACCGTTGCCAGGCTGGCCCGAGCGTTGGTGACACGTACCCAATAGGAGCGCTGGTCGTAGCGGATCGCGCAGGCGTCACTATGCGGCGTACGCACTGGCCTAAACGCGGGAATCGATTTGTCGCGCTTTCTTGCCTTCTCGACACGCTGCGGGTAGGACTTCTCGCGCTTCGCCTGCCAGGTCAGCGCGCTCTTGATGGATTCGGTGGCTTTGACGCGCGACGAGCACACCAGTTGGGCCGGCAAGCTGGGAAACTGAGCCCGCAAGGGATAGTAGGTGCGCTGGTGCAGTTCCACCCCGTTGCTGACCTTGCCGGGATATCCTTCGGCACACACGGCGTTGTAACACGCCGTGTATTGCGTGAGAGTTGCGCTCAACACGGCCTGCTGTTCAACTGTGGGATGGAGTCTGAGCACAATGGTTCGGTTCATAGCCCGATAGTATCATATGTTAGGACTTTTCGCAAATCCTGAAGTGTTTTGGAATAGTGACGTGGCACTTCTTTATGCCTAAAGTCAGGGGTCTGTCTTCGCCCAGCGATTTGGTGATATTCTGAAAGTGCCCGAATCGTTGGGCATGTACTCGTACCGGCTCGGGAATATGGCCTGAGCATATCTACCAGGCGACCGTAAATCGTCGGACTACGAGCGAAGTGCATCTAGGGTTCCGCACCGCCTGGCTCCCAGGGTTGAGCTATCGGGCGGTGGTTCTGGACCGAGCGATGCAGGCGTGCCGGTTTCGCCGTGCCGCTGGTCGCGACACCGCGCACGCTACACCATGGGGATCAAAAGCCCGGATGGTAGGTTCACTCGACCGCGCGAGCCTACCACATCCGGGCATTGTTTTATCCGCCAGGGTGTGCCAGAGGCGCCGAAAAAACATGCGGAAGCGCGGATAGCTGACCGATTGACGTTCACGGCCTGGAGGTTTTTTCGTAGCGTCGCACTTATTCATCGAGTTTGCGCAGTTCGAAAGCGAGAGGTTGAATGGCTGAAGTCGCCACACAGGCCCCTGCTCCGATCGGGTTTGAAACCACGGGTATCGAGCGCGTTGAAGAGAACGATCGCGGCCACACCCAGCTCTGGGACACGATGTGGCTCTGGTGGTCCGCGAACTCCGTGGTAGCAACCGTCGCGGTGGGATTGATTAATGTCTTCTTTGGGCTAGGATTCTGGGGATCGCTGCTGGTTATCGTCATCGCCAATGTCATTGGCGTCCTTCCCGTTGCCTTCCTGAGCACCCTCGGCCCCAAGACTGGCCTTGCCCAGATGCCACTGACCCGGTTCTCATTTGGCTTGCAAGGGGCGAGGCTCCCAGCGATCTTCAACATGATCGCGTGCGTCGGCTGGAGCGCGGTCAATGCCATCATCGGGTCCAGTCTACTCGTCACCTGGAGCGCGGGCAAGATTCCGCTGTGGGCCGCCTTGATCTTCCTGGCGATCATCACCACGCTCGTCAGTGTGTTCGGCTACTTCATCGTCCATCGGTACGAGCGCTATGCGTGGATTCCGATGGTCATCCTCTTCGGCTATGTCTTTGTGGTGGCCGCGCCCCACTTCAATATCGCCAGCCTGCCTGCTCCGGCATTGTTGGCTCCGCTGGCGCTGATTGGAGGCATCTTGACGTTTGGCGGTGCCGTCCTCGGGTATGCGATTGGCTGGTCGTCATACGCGGCTGACTACACGCGCCGCCAACCCGCCAGTACACCGGCCAGTCGTGTGTTCTGGTACGCCTTTCTCGGCGTTACCATACCGTGTATTGTGCTGGAGACGCTGGGCGTGCTGCTGACCACGGTCGCTGGTGGCGCCGCCCTGGTGGGTGGCCTTCCTGGCCCGGTCATCGCGAATGGGCTGGGAACCGGCGCCATCGCCAGTGTCGTCCTCCTGCTGTTGGCCTTCAGCACCATCGCTAACAACGTCCCGAACGATTACAGCTTCGCGCTTTCCACGCAGGTGGTGGGCCTACGGGTGAAACGCTGGATTCTGACCATCGTTGGCGCCGTCATCTACGTCATCGTGGCCATCTATTTGTCGGCCAAGTTCGAGGCCAACCTGGAAAACTTCCTGCTGTTGATCGCGTATTGGTTGGGCGCTTACAGTACCATCGTCTTGATCGAGCACTGGCTGCGTAAAGGTCAGTACGCGGTGCAAGACTACGAGACCGCCAGCAAGCTGCCAGTAGGCATTGCCGCGGTGGTCTCGATGGTGGTGGGCCTGGCCGTCGCCGCACTGGGTATCAGCCAGCAACTCTTCACCGGTCCGTTATCCAAAGCGTTGGGCGGAGCCGATATCGGCTTCCCGCTGGCCATCGTGGCCAGCGGCATCCTGTACTTCTTCCTGCGCAAGTGGGAACTGGCCCGGTACAAGCGATAGTCAGATCATAGCGCGTGGCAAAGGGGCTGTCCCGGTGTTCGTCGGGGCAGCCCCTCGATCGTGCTACTCAGCGGCTGGTTGAGGCACAAACGTCACGGTCTCTTCAGCGCCCGCCCGGCGCAGGGTACTCTGGCTCGGCGTGGTGCTGGCAATGACATGACCATCTTTGATCACGTGCAGGCGGGCGGGAGTCAGACGCAGGGCTTCTTCCGGGCTGGTGGCATCGAGCACAATCAGATTGGCTGGCTTGCCCTCCTCGATGCCGTAGCGATCGGAGATATTGAGAGTCTGTGCCGCGTTGGTGGTGATCAGTTCGTACATCGCGCCGATCTCGTCACGGCCGCTCATCTGCGCGATATGCAGCGCCAGACTGGCGGCGGCCAGCATATCACCCCGGCCCAACGGATACCACGGGTCCATGATCGAGTCGTGCCCCAGCGACACGTTCACGCCGGCGGCGAGCAGTTCTTTGAGCCGCGCCATGCCGCGACGCTTGGGATAGGTGTCGAAGCGGCCCTGCAGGATGATATTGTCATAGGGATTGCAGATGACGTTGAGGCGCCCGCGGGCCAGCAACCGGATCGCCTTGAACGCATAGGCATTGTCCCACGAATGCATGGCCGTGCAGTGGCTGACCGTCGCGCGACCTTCCCAGCCTTGCTGGATGGTGTCGGCGGCCATCACCTCGGTGAAGCGCGACTGCGGATCATCGGTCTCGTCGCAATGGCAGTCCACATCGCGGTTGTAGCGGCGTGCTAACTCGAACGCGATGTGGACGTCCTCGACACCCATCTCACGGGTCCACTCATGGTGGGGGATGCCACCCACCACGTTGGCGCCCAGTTGCATTGCTTCGTCCATCAGCGCCCTACCATTTGGGAACGAGAGGATGCCATCCTGCGGGAAGGCGACCAGTTGCAGTTCGCAGATGTCCGCGAGTTCGTGCCGCACTTCGAGCAGCGCGCGCAAGGCAATCAGTCGTGGGTCACAGACATCGACGTGCGAGCGTATGAAGAGCGCCCCCTGGGCGACTTCCCATTTGATGGCCTCGGTCGCGCGGCGCTTGACATCTTCGAGTGTCAAGGAGGGCTTACGCTCGCTCCATATCTGAATGCCCTCCAGCAAAGTGCCCGACTGGTTATGGCGCGGCTGACCCACCGTGAGCGCCGCATCCATGTGCACGTGACAGTCGATCAAAGGCGGAGAGACCAGCCGTCCAGCGGCGTCAATCTCGCGGGTGGCGCTGGCGCGGATAGTGCTGGCCAGGCGGGTAAACTTGCCGTCCTGGATGCCAATGTCGGTGAGCTGTTCGTGGTGCGGCAGGCGGGCATGACGGATCAGCAGGTCGAGTGGCATGCGGCTCCCCTCTCGATTCAAGCAGGCGACTGCCGGCATCGTAGCACATGATGCGTGATTGGAATGCGGGTTTGGGCATAACGAGATTAGAGCGCACACCCGTACGCCAAGACGAAACGCAACCGAGCATACGAATGCCGTTTTGTGGCCACGCCACGACGCGACGCACGAAGGGTGACACGAAGGAAAGAAGAAGCCCGCCACAAAAGCATGGCGGGCGGTTCA
>DASYGC010000165.1:0-4698 GCA_036000225.1 Ktedonobacterales bacterium
GGTTGGGCACGATGCCGCGCTCGACCACCAGGTAGACGCCAGCCAGACCGACGAGCAGCGCGCCCACGCCCAGACGGCTGACGCGCTCGCGCAGGATGGTCCACGAGAGCAGCGCGGTAAAGAGCGACTCGGTGGCGATCAACAGCGCGATGTCGGAGGCGGTAGAGAGGCTGAGGCCGGCATACTCGAAGGCCTTATTCAGCACGAATCCCAGCAAGACCAGCCGTGCCAGTCCCCAGATCGAGCGGAGATCGCGCAACTCACCGGCGATCAGCCGGCGGCCGCGCCAGAGCACCGGCGCCAGCAGCAGGGTGGCCAGCGTGAAGCGCAAGGCGTTGAGCTGGATCCAGGAGAGGTCGCCCAGGGCGACTTTGCCGGCAACATACGTGCCGGCCCAGAGGGTATTGCCCAGCGCGAGCAGGCCGAGCGCCTGCGCGCGTGAGATGCGCGCCGCTGGTGTGGACGCCGCGCCGGTGGGCAAGGTCATGGGGGTTCCTTCGCGCGCACGGTTCATACGCCGACGAGGGCTTCGTCGGCTTCGCTGATGAGGATGGTTTCGCCGCCGCGCTTCTGGATGTGAATGACGCTGTCGAGGCCCTGCTCGAAGGTATCGTCGTGGCTGATGACCACCAACTGGTCGAAGCCGTGGACGCGACGCAGTTGCTCGGCCAGGTTGCCGCGGCGCTCGCCATCCATGTTCTGGGTAGGCTCGTCGAAGAAGGCGATATCCAGCCGCGAGAGGGAGCGCAGCAGGGCGAGGCGCACCGCCAGCGCGGCGCTCATCTGTTCGCCACCGCTGAGCTGCGCGAAGTGCCGCTCCTGCCCGCCATGGCGCAGCACCACCTCGTAGTCGTCCTCCCAGGCGAGCTGGGCCGAGCGGTCGCCCATGATCTCGCCGAAGATATGATTGGCCTCGGTGGAGATGTGGCGCAGCAAGGCGCGCATGACATACGGCCCCGCTTCTTTGATGGTATCGCGGAACTGTTCGAGCATCTGGGCCAGTTCGGCCTGGATTTCACGCTCGCGACGGGCGGTCTCCAGCTCGGCCAGCAGAGCCTGCGCGGTGGCGATCTCGGCCTCGCGCGTGGCGATCTGCTCCTGCAGGTCCTTCAGTTCCTGGGTGGCGCGGCTCAGCTCGCCGTGCAGCTTAGAGCAGTGCTCGGTGGCGGCGGCGAGTGCTTCGGCATCGAAGGCTTCGAGGGCCTGGCGATGGCGCGCGGCGGCGCGCTCGTGGGCCTGGGCGGCGACGTGGGCCTGACGCTCGACGACGGCCAGCGCGCGCTGACGCTCGGGCAGCCGGCTCGCCGATTGGCGGTGCTGCTGGTAACGTTCATGTCCGGGGCGCGCGGCGCTGAGGGTGGCTTCCAGCTCGGCCAGTTCGGCATCCAGGCCGGCAAAGGGCTTGAGCGCCTCCTCAGCATCGGCCACGCGCTGGGCGGCGGCGGCGCGCGCGGTCTCATGGCGCGCCAGTTCCGTCTCGATGGTGGGACGGTCGCGGGCCACGCCCTGCGCGTGGGCGGATTCCGCCTGGGGATCGCCCAGCGCCGCGAGCTGCTCATCGGTCGTTCGCAGTTGTTCGGGCGCCGCGGCCAGCGACGCCACCAGCGCCTGAGTGCGCTCCAGTTCGGCCATGACGGCGGCCAGCCGCTGGCGATCGCTCATCAGCGCCGCCTGGCGCGGCGCCAGCTCGCGCAGCTTGCCATCGGCGGCTTCGCTGCGCTGGCAGAGTGCCTGGGCCTCTGTGAGCTCGCCAGCGCCCGCCAACTGCGCCAGCGAGGCGGTCAGCGCCGCATGCTCGGCATGGGCGGCGGTGAGATCAGCCTCCAGCTCGTCCAGCTCGCGCGCGCCGGTGGTGTGCTGCTCGCGATATTCATCCAGCCGCCCATAGTATTCATGGATCTGGCGGCCGCGCTCGATCCGCGGCGCCAGCGCGGCCAGACGCGTCTCCAGCCCGCCCAGCGTGGCGGCATCGCGCGCGATCAGCCCATCAAAATAGGCTTCGAGGCTACTCATGCCGCGCTGGCGAATGTTCAGGCAGGGCTCGCGCAGGAAGGGACACTGGCCGCCGACCGATTGCGCGCGCGACTCGCGCTGGTGCTCGATGGTGACGCGCAGGCGCTCGGCTTCGCCGCGCAGTTGGCGCTCCTCGGCCTCCAGCGCGGGAAAGGCTTCGGCCTCCAACTGGGCATCCAGCAACTTCTGGACGTTGGCGGCGGCCTTCTCGACACCGGTCTGCTTCTTCGCGCGGGCGGCTGCCAGCTTCTTGAGGTCGGCGCCGAGCGCATCGAGGCGTTTTTGCCGCTCAGCGCGCGTCGCCTGGTCCGCCTGCAGCTCCACCAGTCGGGAGCGGCGCTCGGGAAGTCGCGCGGCCTCGGGGCGCACGGCCTCGATGGCAGCGATCGCGCGCTCGATCGCGGTGATGCCGCTGGCGAGGCTGGTGGATTCCGCTTCGCGGCCAGCCAGTGTCTTGCGCGCATCCCGCAGGCGGGCGACATCGCTGGCGAGCGATTGGCGGCGCAACTGGAGCGCGTGCTGCTCGGCGACGCGTGGCGCCAGGGCGGCGACCCGCTCGGCGGCGGCCAGCGCCTGGTCGAGGCGGGTGCGGGCATGCGCGGCGTCACGCGTCGCGCTGGCCAGGTGGTTGGCGAGGTCGGCGCGCTGTTTCAGGCGATAATCGCGGGTCTGGGCACGGCCACGGGCATCGGCGAGCGCGCCCTCGACGCGGGTATGGGTCTCGAAGTCGGCCAGGGCCCCGGCGCAGATGCGGTCGGACTCGGCGGCCTCGGCCACCTGCGCGCTGGCGGACTGGACCGCGCGATCGGCGCCCTCCCAGGTGGCGCGAGCGACATCGCGCTCGCCTTCGAGTCGTTTGGCCTCGCGCTCGCGCACCAATAGGGCATCGCGGCGCTGGGCGGCCTCGTCGTGCTGGCGCTGGGTGGTGGCCAAATGCGTCACCAGTGCGCGCTCGTGCTCGCGGCGCGCGGCCAGGTCGGCGCGCCAGCCCTCCAGCGGATCAGTGGCGCGCTCCAGCCGGGCGATCTCGTTGTCCTGGGCGCTGAGCGTTTCCTTGAAGTAGGTGCGCGTCTCGCGCAGCTTCTCGGCGGCTTTGCCGAAATGTTCGACCTGGAGCAGGGCGTCAAATTTCTTCTTGCGCGAGGCCGCCGTCAGCAGGAAATCGGCGGTCAGCCGGCCCTGTGGCACGCCCAGAGCGTCGTCAAAGAGGTCGTTGAGGGCGATCTCGCCTTCGATGCGCAGGTGGCGGCGCAGGAAGTCCACCACATCGGTATGCTGCTCGGCGGGGCGGTGCTGCAGCTCGGGATCGTAGACATACCAGAGCGCACCGCTGCCGGCGCGGCGCACCACCTGGTACTCGCGGTCGTCCTCGGCGGAACAAAAGGTGACGGTCACCTGGCCCGATTTTTCGCCTTCACGTACGAATTGCGACTGCGAATAGGGCAGCGCATCGAATAGCGCCCAGCCGACGGCCTCGACGATGGTGGACTTGCCGGCGCCGTTCTCGCCGCGAATGGCGGTGGTGCCGCCGCGCAGCAGCACTTTCGCGTCGCGGTAGCTCTTGATATTGTGCAGTTCGACACTGGTGATGAGCACTGCGGTTCTGCCTGTCTGGGAGGTTTGCCAGCGATTGCAACTCGGCGACGCGGCGCGATATCCCTATGCCCTAGTAAGATGCCGCTGCGGTTTGCCGGCGGTTGAATCCGCGACGCTGCGCGCGAAGGGCGTTCCGCCGCGAAGCCCGCCCGCGCGGGCCGCGGAGGGAGAGGGCATCAGGTTGCCGTTCCGCGCGCGGGTGGCGGAAGCGGCAATCGCGGTCTGGCTCGAACACGAGACCTATGAGATCATTATAGCATTGGGTCGAGCAAGGGGAGTGCGTTCCATACTTCGTCTATACTGACGATGAGGAGGAGTGCCCATGCGAACCATGCGAATCGAGGATCTGGCGACCGCCGATGCGGACGCGCAGGCACAGGTGGCGAAGCTGCTGGTGGCAGGCTTCGCGGCGCACTGGCCACGGGCGTGGCCCGACCATGCGGCGGCGGTGGACGAGGTGCGCGCGTCGTTGGGGGCCGGGCGCATCAGCCGGGTGGCACGCGAGGAGCATGGGACGATCGTGGGCTGGATCGGCGGGATGCCCGAATATGATGGCAATGTCTGGGAATTGCATCCGCTGGTCGTCAGACTGGAGCGGCAGGGGCAGGGGATCGGGCGCGCGCTGGTGCGCGACTTCGAGCGGCAGGTGAGCGCGCGTGGTGGGTTGACGATCATGTTGGGCACTGACGACGAGGACGGGATGACATCGCTGGCCGGTGTGGAGCTCTACCCCAACGTGTGGGAACCTATCGCGCGCATCCAGAACCTACGCCGCCATCCGTACGAGTTCTATCAGAAGCTGGGGTTCGTCATCACCGGCGTGGTACCCGACGCCAATGGTCGCGGCAAGCCGGATATCCTGATGGCCAAGGCGGTGCATCCGCCCCAGCCGTAGTAGCGTGGAGGCAAGAGATGACACGCACGTTCGTGGCCATCGAACTGGGCGACGCGGCGCGGGCACACCTGGCGCGCGAGATGGCGCGTCTGGGGCGGGCGCTTCCGGGGGTCCGCTGGGTTGACCCAAACGGCGTGCATCTGACACTGGCGTTTCTGGGCGAGCTGGACGATACGCGGCTGGCGGCGGTCTAC
>DASYGC010000166.1:0-3459 GCA_036000225.1 Ktedonobacterales bacterium
AATCGTGTAGGGGCGTACGGATGTACGCCCTCTGGATGCCGGGCATAACCTGGCTTCTAACCACCGCAAACCGCGAGTGTGCTCCAAGATTTGGTGTTATTCGGCCAATGAAGGAACTGGCATTTGCCCGCAAGCAGCGGACATTGAAAGCAGGAGGCTGAAGCCAGCCGCTGGGTGGACGAAGGATCGGTAGTCACGTCAGCCGGCATCTCCGCGTGGACCGACATGAGCCCGCGCCTCGTCGAGCGCCTTTTTCGGGCGCGCGGCCGCCGAGGAAACCACCCACATGATGCAGTATCAGTGGGACAAGTTCGCCAATTACCCTGACGCATGCTCATGTCCCAGCGTCCCATCGCGCTTATCATCCGCCCGCTGGCCGGCAGGGCCCGCGCCATCCATGGCCTCGGCTGGCAGGTCCATCATGCGCAGCATGGCTGCTCCTCCCGTGCGCAGAAAGCGCCAGACCAAGACCGCTGCCACGAGCAGAAAGAGCACATTGAGCACCGCTGTATAGTTCAGGCTCGGTCCCTGCGCCAGCGCCGCGACCGACCGATTCGCCGGGATGATGCCCAGTGCCGCGAAGACCAACTCGACCACATACCCCGCGGCGGCCATCGACAGGTAGAAGGTCCCGAGAATGTACAGCGCGACACGCCTGCCGTAGTAGCGGCGGTAGATATCGAGCACCGGCAGCACGATCAGGTCGGCGAAGATGAAGGAGACGACGCCGCCAAAGCTGATGCCGCCGCGCCAGAGGACGGCCGCCAGGGGCACATTGCCCACCGAACAGACAAAGCTGATGATGGCTACCAATGGCCCAACCAGTGGTCCCTCGATGCTGGCGAGCACGGGGTGACCGGTCAAGAAGAACGCCTGCCAGAAGGCATTGGGAACCCACGCGGCGAGGGCGCCCGCGATCAGAAAGCCACCCAGCACATCCACCCAGACCGAGGCCCAGTCCATCACGAACAGGTGGCTGATAGCCGTGAAGCCGCGCGCGCTCACGAGCCTGGCGAAGAATGATCCGCCGCCCTCCACACTCATGTCCATCGCCGCGTGTCCTTCCATTCGGCCCACCGCGCCGCGCTCGGCGTGTTGCCGGGCCAGCTGGACGAGCCGCGGTGTGAGGGTGAGGCGAAAGATCAGCGCGATGAAGATGACCATCAGGATGCCGCCGGTAAATTCGGCGGCGGCAAATGGCCAGCCCAGCAGCACGATCAAAATGATGCCCAGTTCGATGACGAGGTTTGTCGAGGCCAGCTCAAAGGCCATTGCCGCGGTGAAGCTCGCCCCCTTGCGGAAGAGCGAGCGGGCGAGGGCTACGGCGGCATAGGAGCACGAACTCGACGCCACGCCAAACAGGGTCGCCAGCGTCAGGCTGCGTGGCGAGTCGTCGCCGAGCAGCCGGGCCAGTGTGCGGTGCGACACCAACGCCTGCACGATCGCCGAGAGGCCGAAGCCGAGCACCAGCGGCCAAAGCACCTCCCAGAACATATCGAACGCCGTCGCCAGGGCTTGCCCAATCGCGGCCAGGATTGCCATGGTGCACGTCCTCGGTCTGATCTACACAATCATGACGTGCTCCACGCGCACGGATTGGGCCAACATTCGCACGCCTCGCCGCCCTATGCCGCGCGCGGACGCCAGCGCCTCACGCCCCTCACGCGCCTCACGCGTTAGCCGGTACGGCAGAGCCAGCGCGGCCACATCGTCGGCCCACCACCAACCAAAGGCCGCATTGAGGGCCAGACCGACGAGCAGTGCCGCCGCCAAATACGCACAGGTGATTGAACAGACAAACCATCCATCGCTTACAACTGGCTGTGATTATGGACATGCGGCTCCTCGCCGCTGGCGGGCAAGGCACAGTAGAGATCGTTGGGACTACACCCCACACACTCGAACTGAATCGTGGTATGGCCAATCTGGTAGCGGTCCGCGAGCAGCGCATTGAGATCACCAAGCAACGCATCACAGGCGGAGAGGGGGCGGTCCATGACCTGCACATGCGCGGAGAGCGCACGCATACCACCGGCAATCGACCAGATATGCAGATCGTGCACATCGGTGATGCCCGGCACCAGCATCAGATCGCGCACGAGCTGAGCCACGTTGAGATCCTTGGGCGTCGCCTCCATCAAGATGTCCACTGTCTCGCGCAGGATGGTCCAGGCGCCCCTGGCAATCAGCACGGCAATGAACAACGAGATGATCGCGTCGGCGGGATACCAACCCGTCACGACGATCACGATGCCACCGACAATGACCGCCGCTGAGGCTCCCACATCGCCGAAGACATGCAGCAACGCCGCACGCACGTTGAGATTGTTCCCCCCCTCGTTGCGCAAGCCCAGACCGATGACGAGGTTGACGACGATGCCGACCGCCGCGGCGACAAACATGAGCCAGGGCGTTACGCTTTCAGGTTGCCGCAGCCGCTGAATGGCTTCATAAGCGATGGCCGCGACCACCAGAATCAGCGTCACGGCATTGGCCAGCGCGGCCAGGATGCCAATGCGGTGGTACCCATAGGTGTTGCGCGCATTGGCCGGGCGTTCGGCCTGCGCGGCAGCGAACCAGGCCAGGCCCAGCGCCACGATATCGGTGAGCACATGCCCCGCATCCGAGAGCAGCGCCAGCGAGTGGGAGAGGAGTCCACCCATCAACTCCACCACCAGGATCAGCGCCGTCAAGAAAAATGCCGTTCTGAGCTTGCTACCAGTCATGGCATGCGCATGGTCGTGCGGTTCGCCCATGAGACTTCTCCTTCCCTCGCTTCAGTCGGCGCGCCAGCGACCGCGACGCCTGGAACAGACGCGTGCGCCTGCCCAGTCTCCAGCGCACCAGCACCGTGGCCCTGATGGGTCAGGCCCAGTTGCATGAGCAAGCCAACATGCGCGTCGTCGAGGGTGTAGTAGACGAACTTGCCAGCGCGACGCGCCTTGACGAGGCGGAGGGCGCGGAGGAGGCGAAGATGCTGGGAGATCGCCGACTCGCTGACCCCCACCACGCTGGCGAGGTCGCACGTGCACAGCTCCTGATGCAGCAACAGATGGATCAGCTTGGCCCGCGTCGGGTCGGCCAGGGCGCCAAAGATGTCCGCTACGCCACGGTACACGGACTCCTCCGCCAGCCCAGCGCGCGCATGTGCCACCCGCTCGGGGTGGACGCACGGCATCTGACAGTTGTCCTTCGTCACAGGGTCACGCGGAGCAGCAGTCGAGCGCGGCGACATCTGGACACGCCTTTCCAGGTCACATCGTTGAGTTAGACAGGTACAACGATTACGTAGGTACTACATTGAACCATACCATGCCGGTGCGCATACCGCCATTCCATCAGTGATGATCGGTGCGCCAACGCGTCCAGTAGGCACCAACGCCAGCGATGTGCTATCGTGTCTGTCAGCCAGCGGTGCTTGCCTTGCCGCCCGCGCGAGCGCGGATGGATCGGCGCCCG
>DASYGC010000167.1:0-3978 GCA_036000225.1 Ktedonobacterales bacterium
AGCGCGGCGCCCGGCTCGGCGGCGCGCCACACCGACGAGGCGCTCTCAGCGGCAATGAAGATCCTGGTGAACTCGGCCTATGGCTATATGGGCGCGGTGGGACTGACCCGCTGCTCGGATGTGGCCGCGGCCAACGAGGTAACGCGCCAGGGACGCGCCGTGCTGGGGCTGCTCTGCCGCGAGCTGGCCGCGCGCGGCGCCACCCTGCTGGAGGCCGACACCGACGGCGTCTACTTCGCCGTGCCCTCCGACTGGGACGAGGCCGACGAGCGCCGCGTGGTCGGTGAGGTGGCGGCGCTGCTGCCCGCGCTGGTGCGGCTGGAGGTCGAGGGGCGCTACGCCGCCATGCTCTCGCACGAAACCAAGAACTATGCGCTGCTGGGCTATGACGGCCAGTTGATCCTGCGCGGGGTGGCGTTCCGCTCCAGCCGGGTCGAGCCGTTTGGCGCCACCTTCCTGCGCCGCGCAATCGCGCGACTGCTGGCGGATGACGTGCCCGGCGTGCGCGCCGCCTATGTGGAGATGGCCTCGGCCCTGCGCCGGCGCGCGCTGCCCACGGCGGAGGTGGCGGCCCGCGTGCGCCTGACCAAGACGCCCGACGAGTATCAGGCCACGCGCGCCACGCGCCGCGAGGCGTCGTATGAGGCCGCGCTGGCCAGTGGCATGCCCCGCTGGGAACGCGGCACGCAGGTGGCGGTCTACCGCGCCACCGGCGGGCGCCCCGCGCTGGCGCCCGAGTCCGAGCCGGAAACCGACACGCCGCGCGACTATGATACGCTGCACTATGCGCGGCTGCTGCGCGAGACCTACGCGGCGCGGCTGGTGCGCGCCTTCAGCGCCGACGACTATGCGGCGCTCTTCGACAATCCCGAGCAACCGTCGCTCTTCGCGCCGGCTATTGAAACCATCGCGCCGGTGCTCACCCATCTGATGGATCCACCTGAGGCAGAGTCCGCTACGAAAGGAGACGGCGACGGCCGCTAGCGACCAACCACCGAGTGATGCGTCTGACCGGAGCGCCGTACGCCTCGAACCCTGGGGTGCGGGCGATCTGCCGCTGCTGCGGCAATTGAACGCACCGGACATGACGGCGCACCTCGGCGGCCCCGAGAGTGATGCGCAGCTTGCCGATCGCCAGGCCCGCTACGAGCGGCTGGCAGACTCCGCGACGGATCGGATGTTCAAGATCATCGAGGCGGCCACGGGCGCCGCCGTCGGCTCGGTTGGCTACTGGCAGCGCATCTGGCATGGCGAGCCGGTCTACGAGATCGGCTGGGGGGTGTTGCCAGCCTTCCAGGGGCGCGGCATCGCCAGCGCCGCAACCGCCCAGGCCATCGCCCGGGCGCGGGCCGACGGCAAGCATCAATTCCTGCATGCCTTCCCCTCAACCGACAATCCGCCATCGAACGCCGTCTGCCGCAAGCTAGGCTTTAGGCTGGTCGAGGCCTGCGACTTCGAGTACCCGCCGGGCAGCTTCATGCGCTGTAATGACTGGCGGCTCGATCTGCGCGCCACAGCAATCCCGTTGGCATAGACGCCCCTTGGTGCGGAGCGATATGAAATGCGTACAACATCAGCCAGCCAGCGCCCCCTGACCGACAGGCTCACCGGACCAGAATGAGCCGCGATGTCTTCGGTCCGCGTCCTCGAAGCACCACTCCGCCCGCCGTACTACGATGAGCAGCCGAGCTTCAGTCGGCGAGCCCGAATAACCACCGACCTCGCCGGACCACGATGAGCAGCGGCATCTTCACCCCCTTCGTGATGCAATGTGAGCGCGCAATGACGTCGCCCCATTGAGACCTGTCGCCAGGTAACACGGTGTGGTACGCTGCGGCTGCGCAGCAGACCAGCCACGGAGGAGGACACTACGATGCAACCGCCGCAGTCGCTCAGCCCACAACCCGTCACCCCACAACAGGCCGCGATTCGTGCGGTGCGCGAGCGCTACGAGCGCGGCGACCTCAGCTTCGACGCCTTCAAGCAAGCGCTGGATGACCTGCTGGAGGCCAGGGACGAGGACGAGTGCCAGGCCATCATGCGGGCGCTGCCCGTCTCGCCCGCCGACAAACTGAAGGCGCTGGATCTGCCGGTCACGGTCACCCCGGTGCCCACCGCGCTGCCGGCCCTGCCAGCCAAGCGCAGCGGCTGGCTCGTCATGCTGATGGGTGAACTGAAGCGCACCAAACGGCGCTGGCGCCTGGCCGAGCGCACCAACTGCCTGCTGGTGATGGGCGAAGTGCGCCTCGACCTCAGCATGGCGACACTGCCGCACCAGGGCGTGCTGCGTCTGTTCGGGCTGATGGGCGAGATGACCGTCTACGTGCCGCGCAACGTGGCGGTGCGTGTGCGCTCGTGCGTGTTGCTGGGCGAGGCCAACGCGCTGGGCGAAAGCACGGGCGGTATCTGCGCCATGGGCCACGCCGAGAGCCACGGCCCTGAGTCCGAGCCAGACACCAGCCAGGAGCCGCCGGTCGCCTATCTGGACATCAACGCCTTCCTATGCATGGGCGAGATCACCGTCAAGCAGGTGGATACGCCCGCCGTCACCATCGCTGAGACTTCACGTGCCGCTGGTATGCTGCCACAGCCACGCTGAACTCCCGCCTTGCCAGCGGCCCCAATGCTTCGCAACGTAGACATTCCCCGGCCGATCGCCACGAGGTCATGGATCTTCGCCGGTCGGCTGATATCACCGCCGCACCACCTCGCCGGTCGGCTGATATCATCGCCCGCACTACCTCGCCGAAGCGCAATCAGCCACCGAGCTTCGCTCGGCGAGACCGAACGACCACCCCGCCCGCCTGCACGGAACTATACGGCTTGCGGATACGCCGTCCCCGTTTCGTAGTCGCGCACGGGTGTGCGTTCTGGCCTCGTTATCTCTCCGTAATGGCGCACACCGGTGCAATACCGTTCAAACACGGGCCAAGCGAACCACATTGGCAAACGAACCGTTGATCGTCACTCGCCTGCCGCAAACCCTGCCGGCACCAGGATGAGCAGCCGAGCTTCGTAGGGGCGTACGGATGTACGCCCGCGTCCTGCCCTACCACTCCGCCCGCCGGCACGGATTTTGCAGCCAAGCATCAGACGGAGCCCCGCTCTGACCCGCCACCGTCACACTATCCAGTATACAGATTCCAGCTTCCGTTGCGCAGACGCAGGATCACACCATCGTTGCCCACCGCCCAGCCGTCGGCGGGCGAGATCAGGGCCAGCGCATAGAGATCGGTGGTGGTTGGGCTGGCGCGCATCTCCCAGCGATTGAAGCTGTCCCGGTACAGGACCCCGTCGAAGCCCACCGCCCAGCCGGCATTGGGCGTTGCCAGCGCCACCGCCTGCAGCGCCTGATGCACATCACCGCCGCTGAGGGTGAACAGCCCACCGCTGCCAAACAGGATCGTGCCCCCACCCGGCGCGGATTCACCGACCAGCCACGCCAGCTGTGGTGTCGCCGCCACGGCGAACAGCCGTGTGTCGTGCGCGGTGCCGGCCACGCCCCAATGTCCGCCGGCAAAGGTCAGGATGGTGCTGTCGTAGACCGCGCCGGTGGGCGCGTTGTTGATGCTGAAGCCGGTCGCCCAGCCCTCCGCCGGCGAGAGCATTGCAAGTCCGTACAGATCGGCGCTGGTGGGACCGCTGAACGGCAGCCAGCGACCGCCGGTCAGATGCAGCATGGTGCCACCGTCGCCCACCGCCCAGCCCTCCCCCGGCGCAACCAGCGCGATCGCGCGCAGCGCCGGTGTGGCCACACTCGGCACGAGAGACCAGCGACCGTGGCTCAGGTGGAGCATGACGCCATGCCCTCGGGCAACATCCAGCCCCACTGCCCAGCCTTCGTCAGCCGAAGCCAGCGCCACGCCGTACAGGTCGGCGCTGGTGGGGCTGGCGACCGCCGACCAGCGGCCGCCACTGAGATGCAGGACGGTGCCCGCTTCGCCCACTGCCCAGCCCTCGCTCGGCGAAACCAGCGCG
>DASYGC010000168.1:0-7896 GCA_036000225.1 Ktedonobacterales bacterium
GCCGCCAGCGCCTTGACTGGTGCCCGCGTGCGGCGAGAAGCCTCCGGGCTCCTGGCGCTGGCGCGCCACATCCGCTTGCGCGAGCGCGTCCAGGCGTTCGAGCAATACGTTCACCGTGCCCGAAAGCAGCAGCAGTTCTCCTTCGGCGACCGTCGCGCGCGCCATGGTTTCGCCGGCGAGCGCATGCCCCATCGCATCCTGCATATTGGCGAGTGACGCTTCGAGCTGCCGCCGTTGCTCGGCCTGCTGAGTGGTTAGCGCATCCAGGCGCGCTTGAGCGAATTGCAAGGCATGCGCGCGTTCGGCCTCCATCGCGGTATCAGAAATAAAGCCCGAGAGGAGCCAGGCGATCAGCGCCGTCACCACCTGCAGACCAAGAATATTCACCAGCAGGACATATTCCTGGCGCGCGGACCCCGTGGGACCAAGTGCTAGCGCGAGCACCAGGGCGGCCCCAGTCAGGCCGACCGCGCTCAGCGAGACCAACAGCGTCACATCGGGTGTAAAAAGCAGTCCGGCTTCCAGGATGATCGTCAGCAGTAGCAACGCCGCGTGCGATGCCCGCGTGCTATCTCCACCAAGCGCGGCGATGAATACCTGGCTGAGAATCGCCAGACTACCGCCTACCACGAGCACATAGGAGGCTTTCGCCGCATCCAGGAACAGCAGATTGAAGGCCCATGCCGCTCCGCACACCAGGAGCTCGATGACCACCAGGATGAGATTGGGTGTCGCTGGTTGGCTGCCGATGTAGGCCGGGGCTGCCGCGATGAACAGCAGCGCCTGCGCCAGGATGAGCATGTTGATCAGCCGGCGCCGCTGTTGATCGCGCCCGTGAAACGAAAGCAGGGCGCGATGAACCAACCCCGACACCTCGGGACGTGGTTCACCCGGAGCGGGGATGCCGCTCAAGCGCGACCGTCGCGCGCCCGCGCGGGCCGGTCCCTGTTGTTTGCTCATGCGATCAACCTCACCTACCCTGGAGTTTGAGCACCTTTGGCCCGACCCCCTTGTACCTATGCGGGCCTTCGCGGAACATCGCGCTCAGAGTCCCTACGCAAACAGGCCAGCGGAGGGTATTGTACGGGAGTCCCGCGCGGTTCGCAAGTGGACGAGCGAGCAGGCGCGCCCTCGCCGCGCGGTCGCCAGTGCCTTTACACAGGCGATACCTGGCGCGCGGCCATGTTGCTCAGATATAGTGGACCGGGGGCTTGAAGTACCAGTGTGGCGAGCGGAGAACGCCGCGCATCGAGCGAGGTGAGGCCGACATGGCAAGGTATGTTCTGGCACTGGATCAGGGCACAACGAGCTCGCGTGCCCTGATCTTCGATCGGGTGGGTCAGGTCGTCGCGCGCGCTCAGCGCGAGTTTCCCCAGATCTATCCCAGTCCGGGGCTGGTCGAGCATGATCCTGAAGCCATCTGGTCGAGCCAGATCGAGACCGCGCACGAAGCGCTTCGTCTGGCGGGCGCGAGCGCCGCGGATATCGCGGCCATCGGCATCACCAATCAGCGCGAAACGACGCTGGTGTGGGAGCGCGCCACGGGGCGGCCGATCCACAATGCGATTGTCTGGCAGAGCCGCCTGACGGTACCGATCTGCGAAGAGCTCATCCAGCGCGGATTGGGCGATACCATCCGCCAGCGAACCGGCCTGGTGGTGGACGCCTACTTTTCGGGCACGAAGCTCAAATGGCTGCTGGACCACATTCCTGGCGCGCGCGAGCGGGCCGCCCGCGGCGAGTTGCTCTTCGGCACGGTCGATACCTTCCTGCTCTGGCGACTGACCGGCGGGCAGGTGCACGTAACCGATTACTCGAACGCATCGCGCACCCTGCTCTTTAACATTCATACGCTGGCCTGGGATGACGAGCTGTTGCGCGAGCTCGACGTGCCGCGCGCAATGCTGCCGTTGGTGTTGCCCTCCAGCCATGTATACGGCTACACCACGCCATCCGTTTTTGGCGCCCCTATCGCGCTGGCCGGCGCCGCGGGCGATCAACAGGCGGCGACCTTTGGCCAGGCCTGCTTCGAGCCGGGCATGGCCAAGAACACCTACGGTACTGGCTGTTTCATGCTGCTGAATACCGGCGCGGCGGCGCGGGCTTCGTCGCATGGCCTGCTCACCACCATCGGCTGGGCGCTGGGCGCCCCCGAGCGTCCCGCCATCACCTATGCGCTGGAGGGCAGTGTCTTCGTAGCGGGCGCCGCGGTGCAGTGGTTGCGCGATGGATTGGGCGTCATCAAGGAGAGTGTCGAGGTGGAAGCCCTGGCCCGCCAGGTCCCCGACACGGGCGGCGTATACGTGGTGCCGGCATTTGTCGGCCTCGGCGCGCCCTACTGGAATGGGCGCGCACGCGGGGCGATCCTGGGACTGACCCGCGGCTCAACCGCGGCGCACGTAGCCCGCGCCGTGCTGGAGAGCATGGCGTATCAGTCACGTGATGTGCTCGAAGCCATGCGCGCCGACGCGGACATGGAGTTGCGCGAACTGCGGGTGGATGGCGGCGCGGTGGTGGATGATCTGCTCATGCAATTTCAGGCGGATGTCCTGGGGGTGCCAGTCGTGCGCCCAGTGATTACCGAGACCACCGCGCTGGGCGCCGCCTATCTGGCGGGTTTGGCCACCGGCTTCTGGCCGGATCAAGCGGCGCTTGCGGCTCACTGGGCCGTGGATCACCGGTTCGAGCCAGGCATGCCGACCGAGCAGCGCGACCGCCTCTATCGCGGCTGGCAGAAGGCCGTCAGCCGCGCGCTCGATTGGGACGACGCCTAACCGCGCACCGCCTCGGCGTGGATCTGGCGCTGATGCAGTACGACGTGCGTGAAGGGAATGCGAAACACGGTAAAGACATCCAGGCTGATGAGCAGACCCGATAGGATGCAGATCGCCCCCAGGAATTCTCCCAGCGCCGCCATACCGCTATATCCCAGCGGCTGTAGACCACTCCCCACCGCGGGAAAGACCGCGCCCAGCGCCAGCAGCACCATGGAGATCACCCGGTAGGCGGCGCTGTGTTTGCGCAGATACACCCATGCGCTCCAGACGGCGCCCCCAAACAACAGCAGCGAACCAGGAATATTCATTGCAGCAACGGTCAAAATCCGTACATCCAGCGGCATAATCGAAAACTGCTTGACATCGGTCACCGCCAGCGTGGGCAGTGACGCCAGACGCGCCGTCGTTTCCGCACCGACCGGCAGCATCAGCACCCGGACGGCAGTGTACAGTGACACCGCGCCGATGATACCGGCGACGATCCAGGCCCAGCGGCGCGGCGCGAGCAGAAACAAGGAGCCAAGTCCCAGGTACGCGGCCGTCAGTACGCCGCCGAAGTAGTACCACGCCTTGTAGTCGAGCACCGTCCAATGGCTCAGCGTGCCCGCGGCATCAGCACCGGCGGCCAGCCCGTAGAACAGCAGGCCCAGCGCCCACAGCAGCTTGTAGGGTCGGGGACGCACGAGATATTGATCGAAAATGAAGACTGCGGCGACCAGACTAAGGATGCTGGCCAGCGATTCGAAGACGGCCGTAGCGGACATGAACTAGCGCTCCTTTTGCTCGGATGCACGGGACGAAAAATAGTCCACGAGGGCGGTCGTCAGACCGTCCATTGTATACTCCCGCGCGACGAACGTGGGTTCCAGGCCAGCGGCGCCCGCCGTCGCGGCGGTGATTGGTCCGATGCACGCGATGGCCACCCCACGCAGCAGCGCGCCAAGCTCGCCCAGGCCGCTGGCCGCGACGCTCTCGACGAAGCCGCGCACCGTGGAAGAACTGGTAAACGTCAGCGCATCAGGGCGTTCCTCCACCAATGCCTGCCGCAGCGCGCGCGCATCCGGCGGCTGAACGAGCGTGCGGTACGCGACAATCTCGCTGACCTCCGCGCCGCGCAGGCGCAGCTCAGTCGCCAGCGTCTCGCGGGCGATGTCGGCGCGCGGCAGCAGTACGCGCTGTCCCGCGACATTGCCAATGTTTGACAACAGGCCCTCGGCAACATATTCGTCCGGCACCACGTCAGGCCGCAGCCGCAGGCGCTCCAGTTCCCGGGCGGTGGCGGGGCCAATCGCGCCCACGCGGGCGCGGTGCAGCGCGCGCCAGTCGCGCCCGGAGTCCCACAGCCGTTGCGCGAACGCGCGCACGCCGTTGACGCTGGTGAAGAGCACCCAATCGTAGGTCTCGAGGGTGGCGAGTGCCGCATCCAGCGGCGCGTAATCCTCAGCCGGCGCGATGCGAATGGTGGAGAGGACCGTCACCGAGGCGCCCTGGGCTTCCAGACGCTCCACGAGTTCGGGGGCCTGCTCGCTCGCGCGGGTAATCACGATCCGCCGGCCCCAGAGTGGCCGCGTGTCGAACCAGCGCAATTGCTCGCGCAGGCCCACCACCGTGCCCACGATGATCACCGCCGGCGGTGTGATCCCGGCGGCGCGCGCGCGCCGCGCGATATCCGCCAGCGTGCCCGTGACGGTCTCCTGCCGTGGCGTCGTGCCCCAGCGAACCACGGCGACTGGCGTCCGCGGCGATCGACCGTGGAGCACCAGTTGCTCGGCGATTGCCGCGAGGTTGCCCATCCCCATCAGCAGCACGAGCGTACCGGCGCCAGTGGCTAGCTTGGCCCAGTCCACGGTGCTCTCGCCCTTGGTCGGATCTTCGTGGCCGGTGACGACGGCGAAGGTCGCGGTATGGTCGCGGTGCGTCACCGGGATGCCGGCGTACGCCGGCACCGCGATCGCCGAGGTGATACCGGGGACGACCTCCCACGACACCTTGGCGGCAATCAGCGCCTCGGCTTCCTCGCCACCGCGCCCGAAGACGAAGGGATCTCCCCCCTTCAGGCGCACCACCCGTCGTCCCGCCTGGCCATGAGCGACCAGCAGCGCGTTGATGCCTTCCTGACTCAGCGTGTGTCGGCCCGCGCTCTTGCCGACGTCGATCAGTTCAGTGCCCGCTCGTGCCTCGCGCAGGAGCGCACGATCGGCAAGATGATCGTAGATAATGACATCGGCCGCTCGCAGCAGACGCAAGCCTTTCGCGGTAATCAACCCTGGATCGCCCGGTCCCGCGCCCACCAGCGCGACGTGGCCTGTTGCGGGTGCGCCATCCTTATCCGTTGTCACGCTCAACATCCTCTCCGCTCGCGCTCGCCGTCCGCACCGCACGCAGCATCGCGGTCGCCCCGGCGCGGCGCAACTGCGCGGCGGCCAGACGGCCCAACCTTGCGGGCTGTGAGGCCGGGCCGCGCATCGTCGTCCGCACCAGGTCCCGTCCATCAGGGCTGGCCACCACCGCCAGCAGCTCGATGGTCGCGCCATCGTCAACCACCACCGCGTACGCGCCGAGTGGCACACGGCACCCTCCGCCCAGTGCCGCCAGCACCGCGCGTTCGGCGCGCGCCGCCTGGTGGCTGGGCGCATGATCTATCGCGGCCAGCAGGTGGCGCAGCACGTGGTCGGTGCGGCGAATCTCGACCGCCAATGCCCCCTGACCCGCCGCCGGCACCAGCTCATCGGTCGAGAAATACTGGGTGATGTGCCGTTCCAGGCCCAGACGCCGCAGTCCCGCGACCGCCAGCACCACGGCGTCAGGGCCGGCGGGATCGAGCGCCTTGCGCACGCGCGTATCAACGTTGCCACGGATCTCCACGATGCGCAAATCTGGCCGCAGATGCAGCAGTTGCGCCCGGCGGCGCAAACTGCCAGTTGCCACGGTCGCGCCGGGCGCCAGCGCAGCCAGCGTCGCGCTGTGACGACTGACCAACGCGTCGCGTGGATCGTCGCGCGGTGTCACCGCGGCGAGCACCAGCCCGTCTGGCAGCACACTGGCCAGGTCCTTCAGACTGTGTACGGCGGCGTCAATGGCCGGAAGTGCCCATACCACTTCCGCGCTGGAGCGCTGAGGCGCCTGCTCACCCGGCCATGCACTGCCCGCCAGCAGCGCCTGTTCCAGCTCGGCCACGAAGATCGACTGATCGGCGAGCCGCGCGAGCGGCACATTCAGCTGCTGCGTGCGGTCGCCCTGCGTCTTGATCGGCTCGACCTGAAGCGCGATATCCGGGAAGCCTTCGCGCAACCGGTCGAGCACCCAACGTGTCTGCCACATCGCCAGCGCGCTGCCGCGCGTGCCGAACACCCAGGGCCGGCTGGCGCCACCTCGTCTGACTTGCGCTGTTTCCTCCCGTGCGGCACGCTGAAGATGGTCTGATGACGTCGCCAAGACACTCGCTCCCCGCTCGCTCACCGTAAGCACCGCCAAAAAAGCCGTGCACGCCCACCGCTACCGCGCAGCGCATGGGATATCACCCGTTCTCACCTCTATCGTAGCAGAATGCGCGGTGGCTCGGTAGACCCGCGACCCTTGACAGCGCGGGCGCACCGACAGCAAGATGCGAGCGTGCCTACAACACTCGTCGCATTCGCCACACCACCGATTTCCTTGCTTGATCTCGGCATCTCGCTCGGCTTCGGCGTCGGACAGCTTGCCATCGGCTGGCTGTTCATTGCGCGTGGTCGGCGCGGTCAGGGCCAGCGTCCTTTTGCCAGCTATGCCCTGGTCCTATTCGGCGTGTGGCTGATCGCCAGTGGGCTGGCGGAGGTCAGCGTGTCGGCGCTGGCGCTGTGCGCCCGCTTGTGGCGGGTACCATCGCCAGGCGTACAGGACGCCGTGCGCCAGAGCGCGGATGCGGGCCTGTTGGCTATCTCAGCGGCGCTCGTGATCCTGCTGGCGCTGTATCCCATGTGGCGGCGAGTCATGCGCCACCGTGTAGACTGAAGCGAGCCAGTATTCCAGGGAGACCATCCACCATGCCACGTCACGCGAGACCAACCTCCGCACCCAGCGCTGGCGCTGACTCTGGCTCGGCGCCCTACGTAGCCTGCTTGAATCTGACCCACCGCCTCTGTGTGGTGGTCGGCGGTGGCCCGGTCGCCGCGCGCAAAGTAACCGTGCTGCGTGCCAGTGGCGCACAGCTGCGGGTTGTCAGCCCCCAGCTAACGCCCCAGTTACGCCTACTGGCCCACAGCGGGCAGCTTGAATGGCGCGCGCGCCCATACGCGCCGGACGACCTCGCTGGGGCGCTCCTGGTCTTCGCCGCGACCGATTCCCCAGACGTGAACCGCCAGGTCGCGCTGGATGCGCAGGCGGCCGGCGCGCTGGTCACCGTGGCGGATGCCCCCGAGTTGGGCGACTTCAGCGTGCCGGCCACCCTACGGCGCGGTGAATTGGTGGTGGCCGTCTCGACCGGCGGCGGCGCGCCGGGCTACGCGCGGCGCCTGCGCGAACTGCTGGAGGCCATGCTCGGACCAGAGTATGGCGACGCCCTGAGCCTGTATGCCCAGGCGCGCCCGGCGATCCTGGCGGCGCCCAAACCACGCCAGGCGGAATTATGGAACCAGCTCTTCGCGTTGGACCTCGCGACCGTGATTCGCCTCGGTGGCAGCGCCGCGGGCCAGCGGGCACTGACCGCATGGCGTGCCAGCGAGGGCCTGGCGGAGTGACAGCATCCGATCGAATGTTCCCTCGTGCCTGACTGGCACGGCAGTAGGCGTCGCCGCCGGACCTCCCGGTTGGTTGACCGCGGCTGCACCGGTCGCCGATTGCGCCGATATGCTAGCGTGGCATGCCCACCGGCCCGGCACCGGCGCCGGTTGATCGCGTGCGGCGCCAGGCTTGGAACCTCTCCGCGGCGTTGCTCTTGATCCCCGTCCCGCCGTATAGTAGAGGGAGTTACACAGCCAGCCCTACACTGGCCCGGGTGTGCCCCGCGGCACGTCTGGCGGATATCACGTTACGCCACCGGCAGCGGGGGTGAGGAGAACTTAACATGGCGGAACCGACCGAGGCCCCCAATCACACCGATGAAGACATCCACGATACGACCATCGACAAAGAGGCGGTCTAT
>DASYGC010000169.1:0-2108 GCA_036000225.1 Ktedonobacterales bacterium
TGCTGCGCGAACTGCGCGCCGATCCCCGCATGAGCCTGGTCCCCATCATCTTGCTTTCCGCGCGCGCCGGCGAAGAGGCCACCGCCGAGGGTTTGTTGGCCGGCGCCGACGATTACGTGGTCAAGCCGTTTTCCACCCACGAGTTGCTCGTACGCATCGCCGCGCGCCTGGAAATTGCCAACGCGCGCCGCGAGGCGCTGGTGCGCTCACGCGAGCTTGCCGGCGTCATCGAGGCGATGCCCGATGGCGTGGGGATCTTCGATCCCGCCGGGCACATCCAGCACATGAATCGTGCTGGCCGTCTGCTCATGGGCATCGCTGACGACGCCGACGCGGCGCGGGTCTTCGCTCAGACCGCGCCGGAACGCACGCGCGAACTGGATATGCGCGACCAGCACGGCGAGTTGCTGCCTCCCGAGCGCTTACCCCAACAGCGTATCCTGCGGGGTGAGGTGTTGGCCGGCGGCGATGCCGTCGAGGTGCAAGTGCGCACGCCGCAAGGCGCCCACGTATGGTGGAGCATCACTGGCGCGCCGCTGCGCGATGCGCTGGGCGAGATCAGCAACAGCATTGTCGTCTTCCGCGATATCACCGAGCGCCAGCGCCAGGAACGCGAGCGCGCGCACATGCTCAGTGTCGTCTCGCACGAACTGAAGGCGCCGCTGACGGCGTTGAAGATACGCGCGCAGGTGCTGGTGCGCCATGCCGAGCGCGGTCGGGTGGTTGCGGCACACGAACTGAAAGAACTGGACTCCGACGTGCGACGTATGGAGCGACTGGTCAACGATCTCAACGATGCCGCGCGTATGGAAAACGTGCTGCTGGAGTTGACCCATACGCGCTTCGACCTCAGCGACCTGTGCCAGCGCGAAGCGGAGGAGCAGATGGTGGCCACTGGGCGCGTGGTGTCGCTCGCGCTGCCCCGCGGGCCGGTCGCGGTCGCGGGCGATATCGCGCGCATCCGCCAGGTGCTGGCCAATTTGCTGTCGAACGCGCTCAAGTATTCGCCGGCCGATCGTCCGGTCACGGTGAGCCTGCGGCGCCGCGGCGGGCAGGTGCGCGTCGCGGTAGTCGATCAAGGGCCCGGCATCCCGGCCGCCGCATTGCCTAATCTCTTCGAGCGCTTCTACCGCGTCCCCGGCGTCGATGTGCTCCATGGCTCAGGCGTTGGTCTGGGGCTGGGTCTGTATATCAGCCGCGCGCTCATTGATCAGCATGGCGGGCGCATGGGTGTGGAGAGCACGCCCGGTCACGGCGCTACCTTCTGGTTTACACTCCCCCTGGCCGCCGCGCCCCCCCAGCCCCATGACACGGCATGCGGGTGATCGCTGACATGCCGTCGCGGCGTCGCTCTTGGCCCTCGTCATGCGCTCGCCTTCACCCGTCCCGCGTGTAACCCCGCCACCCGCCGCGGCCTCTGCCCTCACGTGGTGCAGTCCGAGAGGGGATCATCGGGCCGGAAGGTCGCCAGAATCGCATCGTGCCCGGCCACCACAGCCGGCGGCTCGCCGCCATCCAACGCGATCAGCGCATAGGCATAGTGATGGCTGGTGACGAAATACCAGGTGCGGTTGCCGCTGGCATCCAGCGTATAGCGCATCGCCAGTCCGGCGAGCGGCGCGGTCGTGTCTCCCTGCGCGCACAGCGCCTGTAGCTGCGCCGTGCTGTAGCCATAGGTCTCGTTGATGGTGATGAGCTCGCCGGTGCTGACGTTCTGCAGGACAATGCTGACGCCGAACGCGTTGCCCGGCACGACCCCAAAGGCGTAGGTCCAGCTCTTCGGATAGGCCACCGTGAAGTGCGGCCCGACATAGACCACCCAGCCCGCGGGCACATTGGTGGGCGTGGGCGCAATGGGGATCGCCGTGGGGGTGCGCGCGGCCAGCGGATGGGCGGTGGTGCTACGCGCGCCGGGCAGCGCGCACGCACCGAGCAGACTGAGGGCGAGAACGGCAAGGACCATCACGACGAGACGGTGAGGGAATCGGAGTCGACGCACTGAGCCGCACCTGGCCTGGCGCAGCGTGCGGGAGAACTCATCCAATCGCATACGGCGGTGGCTTTCACGGTTGAGGACCTCGGGCCCGACCGGCTCGCTTGCCGGTGCA
>DASYGC010000170.1:0-2501 GCA_036000225.1 Ktedonobacterales bacterium
CCGAGTTTGTGGTGGGCTTCGGCGCACGCGTCGAGGTCGTCGCGCCCGCGACCTTGCGCGCGTCGGTCATCGAGCTGGCGCGGAGCGTCGTGGCATTCTACACTCCTGCGCGTTAGCGGGCACCGCTAGGCTACCGCTTGGCGTAGGACCCAGCGTGGCGCGCGAGGACATGCGAGGACATGCGAGGACATGCGATAATGCGCAAGGTTTTGCCCCAGAGCGATGGGGCTCGGACAGCCAATTGACGCCAGCGGACCGCGCGCCAGCAGCGCGACGCGACATACTCCCAGTAGAATGAGGTGCCTTCATGCCCGATACCAGCGCGTCCATGCCATCCAGCGCTACCGCCCGCCACGCGCCCGATCTGGCGACCTCTCGGAGCGCTTTCCCATCCCTGAGCCTAGCGGTGGACGGCCAGCCGGCAGTCTATCTGGACAACCCGGGCGGCACTCAGGTGCCCCAACGCTGCATTGACGCCATGGTCGAGTACCTGAGCCAGGCCAATGCCAACACCCACGGCGCGTTTCTGACCAGCGCGCGCACCGACACTATGCTGGATGCCGCCCGCGCCGGCATGGCGGCCCTGCTGGGCGCGGCCGATCCGCGTGAGATTGTCTTCGGACCCAACATGACCACGCTGACCTTTGCGCTGAGTCGCGCTATCGGGCGTACGCTCAAGCCTGGCGATGAGATCATCGTCACCGCGCTCGATCACGATGCCAATGTCGCCCCCTGGCTGGCGCTGGAAGAGGAGCGCGGCGTCGTCGTGCGCGTCGCGGAGGTCGAGTTGCCCAGCTGCACGCTGGACATGACCGGACTGAAGGCCCTCATCAACGAGCGCACCAGGCTCATCGCGGTGGGCTATGCCTCGAACGCCGCGGGCACCATCAACGATGTGGCGACGGTCGCCGGCTGGGCGCGTGCGGCTGGCGCCCTGTCATTCATTGACGCGGTACAGTTCGCCCCGCATGGTCCGATCGATGTCCAGATGCTAGGGTGCGATTTCCTGGCGTGCTCCGCGTATAAGTTCTTCGGTCCTCATCTGGGGATCGTCTACGGCAAGCTGCCCCTGCTGGAGAGTATCGCCGCCTACAAGGTACGCCCATCCGATGCCCATGCGCCGGGCAAGTGGGAGACTGGCACGCTGAACCACGAATGTCTGGCGGGTCTGGTGGGGACGCTCGACTATCTGGCCAGCCTCGGTCGCGACCATGCCGCCCTGTATGCTGACGCGTTTCCGGCTGCCACGGGCCAGCGGCGCGACCTGCTGATCGCGCTGAGCGCCATTCAGGCGTACGAGCGCGAGTTGGTGGCTCGCCTGCTCGACGGTCTGCGTACGCTGCCGGGCGTCCACATTTATGGGCTGACAGCGCACACCGATCTGACACGCCGGGTGCCGACGGTGGCGCTGACGGTGGATGGCTACACCCCGCGCGCACTGGCGGCGGCGCTCGGCGAGCGTGGCATCTTCGCCTGGGATGGCAACTACTACGCCGTCAACCTGATGGAACGCTTGGGACTTGAAGACACTGGTGGAGCGTTGCGTCTGGGCCTGGCGCACTACAATACCTTCGCGGAGGTCGAGCGCACGCTGGCGGCGCTGCGCGAGATCGTGACGCGGTAGCACCGGCCGGTAACCAGCAGAATCACAGGTGGAGCCCCGCCGCCTCGAAGGCCAGCACACCGGCATAGACCAGCGCTTCGAGGACGCCCAGGGCCAGCGCGGCAATCGCCATTGGGCGCCCCTCGTAGCGCGATGGCAGCCGGGCGATCTTGCCCAGCGCCAGCGCGCCCAGCGCGATCGCCACCAGCCCGCAGACGATGCCCACCGGCGCGATCAGCCAGCCCAGCGCGAGCACCGGGAGCACCTCCAACTGGCCGATCCCGGCGGCCACCGCGCCGAACCCGAAGAGCGCCAGCGCGGGGGTGCGCGGCGGCATCGGGCCGGCCTCATACGGCGGCACCGGCTCGACGGGTTTGATTGGCAGCATCGCCGCTCCCCTCGCTGGCCCGCTCTACGGGATGCTCACGACGGAAACCACGAAGATCAGCGTCGCGTTGCCTGGAATACCTTGATTGCCATTCGCCCCGTAGCCCAACGCTGGCGGGATGATCAGCTCGCGCTCATCGCCAACCTTCATGCCGATCAGGCCCATATTCCAGCCCGGAATGACCTGGGCGTTCCCAACATTTTGCACCTGGAACGGCGTGCGGCCCTGATCGAGCGAACTATCAAACTTCTGGCCATTCAGGAGCCAGCCGGTATAATTGACCGTGACATTGTCGCCGGCTTTCACCGCGGCGCCCGATCCCGGCTTGACATCCACCCATTGTAGGCACTGCGCCCCGGTCTGCACAGTACCCGTGATGACCGGCGGCCCGCCGCTATTCGTGGGGGTGCCATTGAGGCCGGGCACTTTGACGGTCGGGCACGCGACCGGCGTCGCATGCGCGGCGACCGCGGCAGCCGTCAGCGTGGCTTGCGGTCCCTTGACGGCGGC
>DASYGC010000171.1:0-3938 GCA_036000225.1 Ktedonobacterales bacterium
GACCACGGCGCTGGCGCCGGTGCCGGCACCAGTGGTACCGGCTGGTCAGTCGGAAGAAGCCCCTTCATGATCCACATGCCCGTGAGATTGAATCTCTGGCCTCGGCGACGTTGGCCGGTCGCGGCAGTGATGGTGGCCGCCGCACTCGCCATAGTTGCGCTCCCAACGCCACGAACCCTGGTGCGCCGCCGCATCCTGGCACCGCTCCTGCACCGCGCGCTGCGGCGGCTCGATCAGGCCGGGTGGGTGCCCCAGCGGACCACGACCTACCTGGGTCACCCCTTCATCTATCCGTTCGATAGCATGATCGGCCGGGCGATCGCGCGTGGAGAGGAATGGGACACCGCGCTGGGCACGATCATTCCCGCGCTGCTCCCGATGGATAATCCGCTGATCTGTGACGTGGGAAGCAATATCGGCGCTAGTTTGCTGCAGATCATGAAGGCGAAGCCGGCAGCACGCGTGGTAGCCTTCGAGCCGTCGGCGCGCTTCCTTCCATTCCTCAAGCGCAATGTCGAACTTGCGGGCGCCGGTGAGGTCGAGATCGTGCCGTTGGCGTTGGGTAAGCAACGCGGGACGCTCCAGTTGTACACGAACGCCACCTCCTCCTCAGCCATCGCGCGTAGCTATGGCCAGCGACCGCGCCGCAAGGAGTTGGTTGCGATGACGACACTGGACGACGTCTTCCGCCTGCGCGCTGGGGTGGACTTCATCAAGGTTGACGCGGATGGCCTGGATCTGGCGGTGTTGCGCGGCGCGGAGGAGGTGCTGCGGCGGGACGCACCCATCCTGTACTTCGAGCTCTTCCCGACGCTGCTCGCCATCGCGGATGCCGTTGCGGGTCTGAGCTGGCTGCGGAGTCTGGGCTACCGCTCGTTCGCGTGCATCGGGGGCGCGCAAGGAGCGGAGTTGCTGGGCCAATGCGACGACCCTGAGACGTGCCTCGCCTTGGCCGAGGCCACTATTTGTTTTGATGCGCTTGCCTGCTGTGAGGGTACTCCCGCCTACGCACGCTTTATGGACCTGGTCGCGCGAATGGATGGCCCTGGGGTGAACGCACAGTCTAACTGAAGATCACCCTTCACACAGGATCTGGTATGCCGGTTAGTACCCGGTCCCGTGCGGTGCGATATGATGGCTGGGCCAGTATGTCCGAGAGCACCTGGGGGGCGACAGCGGAACGGCAGCGCGCAGGCGGGAGGCAGCATGGGCAACCCAGCGGCGGAGACCATCACCATCGAGGAGTTCGACCAGGTGGATATTCGCGTCGGGCGTGTGCTCGCCGCGGAGCCGCTGACCGGCGCGCGCAAGCCAGCCTACACGCTGCGCATTGACTTCGGGCCAGAGATTGGCGTGCGCGCTTCCAGCGCGCAGTTGACGACACGCTATCAGGCGGAGGAGCTGGTGGGCCGGCTCGTGCTCGGGGTGGTGAATCTGCCGCCCCGGCGCATCGCCGGCTTCAACTCGGAGACGCTGACGCTGGGGGTGGCGGACGCTGATGGCGCCGTGGTGCTGCTGGCGGTTGATCCGGCCTGGGCGAGCGCCGTGCCGCTGGGCGCGCGCATGTTCTGAGCGGCGGACAATCCGCTCACCACCTGGCAACTGGCTGATCGGCGTCGATGATCCAGCGCCGCGCCGCGACCCCGAAGTGCTGGCGTAGCCCGCGCTCGAATTCGTCGCACACCGCGGTGGGCACGTCGGGACCCAGCTCGCGCAAGACCTCCGAGACCAGAATCACATCCCGCGTCTCGGGGGTCACCAGGCCGAGGCGTGACTGGCGCCACACGAGGTGCCGCGTCAGGATGCGCGCGCCGCTGGCATACGAGAGCTCGCCGGGCGGGACCGCCAGTGGCTCGCTCGCCCCGCTCTCGTCGAGCGCGATGAAGGTGTCGCCCGCGCGACTCAGACGCAGCTCCAGATGATCTTGAATGCTCACCAGATCAAAGGCGCCGGCCGGCACGACCTGGCGCAGCGAGACCGCGTTGTAGCAATCCACCAGCGGGTTGATCGCGAATGGCTCGCTACCCTTCAGGGCGCGGCGTAACAGCGCCTCCACCGAACTGGGGAACTGCTTGCCCGAAATGCCCATCCGCTGGAAGGCATCGCGCCACGGCTTGACGCGCGGATGCGACTGCGCGTTGCCGTACGGCGCCGCCGCGGCGGCCGCGCTCTGCCACGCGGCGTGCCATTCCGCCGCGAGCGCGGGCCTGACCTGGCGATTGTCGAGGCCGCGCGCGACCGCCACGGCGATGCGCAGATTGGGTAGTTGCTCGAAGACGGCGGCAGCCACTTCGAACGTCGCGGGCATCACGCCGCTCCGGTGGCCGGCTTGGGCGCCGGCGGTTGCTTTACGTCCAGATCCTCATAGCGCTTGACGCGATAGATGATCGTCGAGGCCAGCCAGGCGACGACGAAGATGCCCACGATAAAGAAGCCCAGATTCCCCAGGCTCAGCGTGTTGTTCATGAAGCCCCAGAATGGCCCGCCCAGGTGCAGCTCATTGCTGACAATCTGCATCACCTCGATGGTACCGACCACCAGCGCGACCAGCACCGAGATCAAGGTGATGTTGAGGTTATAGTAGAGCTTGCGCACCGGCTTGACGAACGCCCAGCCGTAGGCGCCGAGCATCATGATCCCATCGGTCGTGTCGGCCAGACTCATGCCCGCGGTGAAGAGCAGCGGCAGCAACAGCACGTAGACGATCGGCATGCCATTGGCGGCGGCCAGTGCCCCCAGCGAGATGACACCCACCTCAGTGGCGGTATCGAAGCCCAGGCCGAAGAGTACGCCGACTGGGTACATGTTCCAGCTGTGGGTGATGAGCCGGAAGAGTGGGCGGAAGAAGCGACCCATCAGGCCACGTTGCGCCAGGAACTCGTCGAGCGATTCCTGGCTATACGCGCCACCACGCGTCACATGGCGGAAGAGTTTGAAGATGCCCACCAGGATGACTAAATTCAATGCCGCGATCAGATACAGAAAGAGCGCCGAGACCGAGGTCCCGATCAGCGCGCCCACACTCTTGAACCCTGGCAAATTCTTGTTGACGACATTGGCGGCGAACGCGATGGCCACCGTCAAGAGGACGACGATCGTCGAATGGCCCAGCGAGAAGAAGAAGCCCACCGCGACCGGGCGCTTGCCCTCCTGCATCAGCTTGCGCGTGACATTGTCGATGGCCGAGATGTGATCGGCATCGACGGCATGGCGCAGGCCGAAGCTGTACGCCAGCACGCCGCTGGCCAGTAGCACCGGATACTTGATGGCGGCCGCCAGTGTCAGGCCCCAGACGACGAGGTTGAGGGCGATCAGGAACGCGTACATGCCCATTACTTTGCCACGGACACTGCCATCGCGATCATGCAGTACGCGCGTCAGGCTCGCAAACATCGCTACCTCCAACCGGGCTGTTTCGCTACTTCCCATCGCGTCCAAGCTCAGTGATCAGAGCGTGTGGTGGCGCTCGCTCCACCGGTTTGCTATTCCGCAACGTCGCGATGGAGTCGGACAATCCATCCGTGCGATGAACCGTACCACAGCGAAGTGTTCCGAATCAAGAGCCATTCCCACTTGTGAATCGTTTGCATCAGAAGGGCGCGCCAGTAGGCCCGCACAACTGGCCGGGGACGCGCGGCGGCTACGCCAACTGGTACACGGGGAGCGGCGCCGCTGGATGAAGGGAGGGATGAAGAAGGCTTATGCCAGGCTAACGCGATGGCGAAAACCGTGGCGCGCGGGCGTCTCAGCGGCGCTGGATAGGCGCGACGGCTGGGGCGACGGCCGGGGCATCCAGGGCCGCATCTTGAATCTGGGGCAACCCGAACCAGGCGGTCGCCAGGCCAAAGATCGCCCCCGTCAGGAATCTCAGCCCGAGATTGCTCTCGCGCCAGCCGAAGAGCTGAGTGCCGCCATCCAGCGCCATGGGGAGCATCGCG